>NZ_JAHBDI010000021.1:0-81186 GCF_019956275.1 Pseudomonas sp. GL-RE-26 | reverse complement strand
ACAACTGGCTGGACATGGCCCGCGAACGTATCAGCTTCCAGGGTCTGCCGGCCCGTATCTGCTGGGTTGGCCTGGGCCTGCGCGCCAAGCTCGGTCTGGCGTTCAACGAAATGGTGCGCAGCGGCGAATTGTCCGCGCCCATCGTGATCGGCCGCGACCACCTGGACTCCGGTTCGGTGGCCAGCCCTAACCGCGAAACCGAATCGATGCAGGACGGTTCCGACGCCGTCTCCGACTGGCCACTGCTCAACGCTCTGCTCAACACAGCGAGCGGCGCGACCTGGGTTTCCCTGCACCACGGCGGCGGCGTTGGCATGGGCTTCTCCCAGCACTCGGGCATGGTGATTGTCTGCGACGGTACTGACGAAGCGGCCGAGCGTATCGCTCGTGTGCTGCACAACGACCCGGCCACTGGCGTTATGCGTCACGCCGATGCCGGTTATCAGATCGCCATCGACTGCGCCAAGGAACAAGGGCTGAACCTGCCGATGATTACCGGCAAGTAATGCTTGCCCTGTGGGAGCGAGGTTGCTTGCTCCCACAGGGACCAAAACAAAAACAAACAATCCATAGAGGTTGAACCATGGCTGTCAGCAGCGAACGTGCAAGCAACAAACCGTTGATCGAGAAGCGCTCGATCGACTACATCCCGGAAGCGGAAAGACACGGTCGTCTGTTAAGCCAGTTCACCCTGTGGATGGGTGCCAACCTGCAAATCACTGCGATTGTCACCGGTGCTTTGGCAGTGGTGCTTGGCGGCGATGTGTTCTGGTCGTTGATCGGTCTGTTGATCGGCCAACTGCTCGGCGGTGGCGTGATGGCGCTGCATGCCGCGCAAGGCCCCAAGCTTGGCCTTCCGCAGATGATTTCCAGCCGGGTACAGTTCGGCGTGTACGGCGCGGCCATCCCGATCGTGCTGGTCTGCTTGATGTACCTGGGCTTCACCGCAACGGGAACCGTGTTATCCGGCCAGGCGCTGGGCCAGTTGTTTGGCGTCAGCGACACCGTCGGTATCCTCCTTTTCGCCAGTGTCATCGTGCTGGTCACGGTGCTCGGTTATCGGGTGATCCATTGGATCGGCCGTGTTGCCAGTGTCATTGGCGTGATTGCCTTTGTTTATCTGTTCAGCCGTCTGATGAGCCAGGTTGACGTTGGCGCACTGTTGCAAATCCGCCACTTCAGCTGGAGCAGTTTCTTGCTCGCGGTGTCGCTCGCGGCGTCCTGGCAGATCGCCTTCGGCCCTTATGTGGCTGACTATTCTCGCTACCTGCCGAGCAAGATTTCCTCGGTGAAAACTTTTTTTGCCGCAGGCGCAGGTTCGGTCATTGGTGCACAGGTGGCGATGGTCCTCGGCGTGTTCGCTGCCGCTTCGGCCAACGGGCAATACGCCGGCCACGAAGTGGCCTACATCGTTGGTCTGGGTGGTACCGGTGCCACCGCTGCGCTGCTGTACTTCAGCATCGCGTTCGGCAAGGTCACCATCTCCACGCTGAACTCCTACGGCAGCTTCATGTGCATCGCGACCATCATCAGCGGTTTCCGTGGTGACCTGAAGGTAACGCGCTTGCAGCGTCTGGTGTTCGTGCTGGTCATCGTCGGGGCTGCGACCCTGATGGCGTTGCTCGGTCAACACTCGTTCCTCGGTGCGTTCAAGTCCTTCATCCTGTTCCTGCTGGCGTTCTTTACGCCGTGGAGCGCGATCAACCTGGTGGACTACTACTGCATCACTCGCGAGCGCTATGACGTACCGGCGCTGGCCGATCCGAATGGTCGCTACGGTCGTTGGAACCTTCTCGGTATCAGCGTTTATGTGTTTGGTGTGCTGGTGCAACTGCCGTTCATCTCCACCAAGTTCTACACCGGTCCGCTGGTGGCGGCCCTGGGTGATGTGGATATTTCCTGGATCATCGGTCTGGTGCTTCCCGCAGCCCTGTATTACCTGTGTGCGAAAAAATGGCACGGCACAGTGCCTGATCGTTTGATCCTGCCGGTCGAGCAGGACGCGGTCACCGAACAAAAGCTGGATGTCGGTCGCGCTGCGGCGCAGGCCTGATTGGACGTGGACAGGGCTGGATGCCTCTTGACTGCCGTAAGCCAATTCATGATTAGGAGCGTCACAACAATGAAATCGAACAAGACCCTGCTGACCACATTGCTTTCCATGGGCCTGCTGGCCAGCGCTGGCGCCACTCAGGCGGCGAGTTGGTGCGAGTCGGGCAAACCGGTGAAATTCGCCGGTTTGAACTGGGAAAGCGCCATGCTGCTGACCGACGTGATGCAAGTCGTGTTGGAGAAAGGCTACGACTGCAAGACTGACAGCCTGCCGGGCAACTCCATCACCATGGAAAACGCCCTGAGCAGCAACGATATTCAAGTGTTTGCCGAAGAATGGGTCGGCCGTAGCGAAGTCTGGAACAAGGCCGAGAAGGCCGGCAAGGTCGTCGGTGTCGGCGCGCCGGTTGTTGGTGCGATCGAAGGCTGGTACGTGCCGCGCTACGTGATCGAAGGCGACGCCAAGCGCAAGCTGGAAGCCAAGGCTCCGGACCTGAAAAACATTGCTGACCTGGGCAAATACTCGGCGATCTTCAAGGACGCCGAAGAGCCGTCCAAGGGCCGTTTCTACAACTGCCCGGCCGGCTGGACCTGTGAGCTGGACAACAGCGAAATGCTGAAGAGCTACGGCCTGGAAAGCACCTACACCAACTTCCGCCCGGGCACCGGCCCGGCGCTGGATGCCGCCGTGCTGTCGAGCTACAAGCGTGGCGAGCCGATCCTGTTCTACTACTGGTCGCCAACGCCGCTGATGGGCCAGATCGACGCGGTGAAACTCGAAGAGAAACCAGGCGTGAACAAGACCGTGGATATCAAGGTCGGCCTGTCCAAGACTTTCCACGACGAAGCGCCTGAATTGGTGGCCGTGCTGGAAAAGGTCAACGTGCCAATCGACCTGCTGAACCAGAACCTGGGGCGCATGACCAAAGAGCGGATCGAATCACCAAAACTGGCCAAGATCTTCCTGAAGGAACATCCTGAAGTCTGGCACGCATGGGTGAGCGAAGACGCAGCCAAGAAAATCGACGCGGCCTTGTAGGTTGAGCTTCTCCGGCTGTCGGCAACGGCAGTCGGATGCTTGATCGCAACCCCTTGATTGAGAGTCTCTTATGTTTCCCGAAAGCTTTACCTTTTCCATCGCCGACTGGGTCAACGGTTGGGTCGATTCGCTGGTCACCAACTACGGCGACGTGTTCCGGCACATCTCCGACACCCTGTTGTGGGCCATCGTCAATCTCGAAGGCCTGCTGCGCGCCGCACCCTGGTGGCTGATGCTGGCAATCGTGGCCGGTGTGGCCTGGCACGCGACCCGCAAGGTCGTGACCACTGCCGTCATCGTTGGTTTGCTGTTCCTGGTGGGTGCGGTTGGCCTCTGGGACAAACTGATGCAGACCCTGGCGCTGATGATGGTGGCGACGATCATCTCGGTGTTGATCGGCATTCCGCTGGGCATTCTCTCGGCGCGCAGCAACCGCCTGCGTTCGATACTGATGCCATTGTTGGACATCATGCAGACCATGCCGAGCTTCGTGTACCTGATCCCGGTGCTGATGCTGTTTGGCCTAGGCAAGGTCCCGGCGATTTTCGCCACGGTGATCTACGCCGCGCCGCCGCTGATCCGTCTGACCGATCTGGGCATTCGCCAGGTCGACGGCGAAGTGATGGAAGCGATCAACGCCTTCGGTGCCAACCGCTGGCAGCAACTGTTCGGTGTGCAACTGCCACTGGCCCTGCCGAGCATCATGGCCGGGATCAACCAGACCACCATGATGGCCCTGTCGATGGTAGTGATTGCCTCGATGATCGGTGCCCGTGGCTTGGGTGAAGACGTGCTGGTGGGGATTCAGACCCTCAACGTCGGACGCGGCCTTGAAGCCGGTCTGGCGATCGTGATTCTGGCTGTGGTGATCGACCGCATTACACAGGCGTACGGTCGCGCACGGCATGAGGTGAGCAAATGAACAATGCAACCGTGAGCAAGATCGAAGTCAAGAACGTCTTCAAGATTTTCGGCAACCGTGCCAAGGACGCGCTGGCCATGGTCGGCCAGGGCAAGACCAAGGACCAGGTGCTGGCCGAAACCGGCTGCGTGGTCGGCGTGAACGACCTGTCCCTGAGCATCGGCAGCGGCGAGATCTTCGTGATCATGGGCCTGTCGGGTTCCGGCAAGTCGACCCTGGTCCGCCACTTCAACCGCCTGATCGACCCGACCAGCGGCGCGATCCTGGTGGACGGCGTGGACATCCTGCAATACGACATGGAAGCGCTGCGCGAATTTCGTCGGCGCAAGATCAGCATGGTGTTCCAGAGCTTCGGCCTGCTGCCGCACAAGAGCGTGCTGGACAACGTCGCCTACGGCCTGAAAATCCGTGGCGAAACCAAAGCCATGTGCGCCGAGCGTGCGCTGCACTGGATCAATACCGTGGGCCTCAAGGGCTACGAAAACAAATACCCGCACCAGCTCTCCGGCGGCATGCGTCAGCGTGTGGGCCTGGCCCGCGCCTTGGCGGCGGACACCGACATCATCTTGATGGACGAAGCGTTCAGCGCCCTCGACCCGCTGATCCGCGCGGAGATGCAGGACCAGTTGCTGGAGCTGCAAAAGACCCTGCACAAGACCATCGTCTTCATCACCCACGACCTCGACGAGGCCGTGCGCATCGGCAACCGCATCGCGATCCTCAAGGACGGCCGCCTGATCCAGGTCGGCACGCCGAGAGAGATCCTGCATTCGCCGGCGGATGAGTATGTCGACCGCTTTGTGCAGCGTCGGGCGGCGGTGGTTTAAGGCGTACCGCTTTTTGTGGCGAGGGGGCTTGCCCCCGTTCGAGTGCGCAGCGCTCGCACAATCAGTTAACCGGATAAATCTGACACACCAGAAAGCCAGAACAGGGCTGCTTCGCAGCCCAACGGGGGCAAGCCCCCTCGCCACAGGGTGTCATTGGTCAACAGAATTGGTATGAGGCTCCAGATGTCCCAGGCTGAAAAAATCGTTATCACCGAGGCGCAGGTCAGTTGGCAGGATGTTGTCGCCGTTGCTCGTCATGGCGCACAGCTTGAGCTGTCGGCGCCGATCTGGGCGCGCATCGAAAACGCGCAGGCCATCGTCCAGCGCATCGTCACCAGCGGCGAACGTGCCTACGGCATCAACACCGGCCTGGGCGCGCTGTGCAATGTCTCGCTGCAGGATGAGCAACTCAGCCAGTTGTCGCGCAATACCTTGCTCAGCCACGCCTGTGGCGTTGGCGCGCCACTGACCAACGAGCAGACCCGCTCGATCATGTGTGCCGCCGTCGTCAACTACAGCCATGGTAATTCCGGCCTGCACCGTCAGGTTGTCGAAGCACTGCTGGCGCTGCTCAACCGTGGCATCACCCCGCAAGTACCGTCCCAGGGTTCCGTGGGCTACCTGACCCACATGGCGCACATCGGCATTGCGCTGCTGGGTGTCGGCAATGTCAGCTATCGCGGCCAGGTCGTTTCCGCGCAGCAAGCGCTGGCCGAAGAAGGCCTGCAACCGGTCAAGCTTGGTGCCAAGGACGGTTTGTGCCTGGTCAACGGTACGCCGTGCATGACCGGCCTGAGCTGCCTGGCGATTGCCGATGCGACGCGCCTGCTGGAATGGGCTGACGTGATTGGTGCCATGAGCTTTGAAGCCCAGCGCGGGCAGATCGACGCCTTCGATGCCGAAATCATCGCGCTCAAGCCGCACCCGGGCATGCAACAGGTCGGGATCAACCTGCGGGCCTTGCTCGACGGCAGTGAAGTGATTGCCAAGAGCAAAGGCATCCGTACCCAGGATGCTCTGAGCATTCGCTCGATCCCGCAGGTGCACGGCGCCGCTCGCGACCAATTGGTACACGCGACCAAACAGATCGAAACCGAACTCAACGGCACCACCGATAACCCGATGGTGCTGGGCACCGCGGACAATTATCGCGTGGTGTCCCAGGCCAACCCCCACGGCCAGTCCGTGGCAATGGCGGCGGACCTGCTGGCGATTGCCATGGCGGAAATCGGCTCCATTGCCGAGCGTCGCCTGGACCGTTTGATCAACCCGCACGTTAGCGGTCTGCCGGCTTTCCTGGTGGCCAACCCGGGGGTGAACTCCGGGATGATGATCGTGCAGTACGTCGCCGCTTCGCTGTGCGCGGAGAACCGTCAACTGGCACAACCGGCGGTGCTGGATAACTACGTGACGTCGGGCCTGCAGGAAGATCACCTGAGCCTGGGCACCAACGCCGCGCTGAAGCTGCATCGCGCGCTGGAAAACTGCACGCAGATCCTCGCCATCGAGTATTTGCTGGCGGCCCAGGCGTTTGAATTTTTGAAAGAACAACGCTTCGGCGCAGGCACCGATGCTGCCTGGCGTCTGCTGCGCGAGCACGTTGCCCCCTACGACCAGGATCGCTGGTTGGCACCGGACATCGCCGCCGCTGCCGCGGTATTGAAAGACCCGATTTTGCTGCACAACGCTTTTCCAGACCTGAACTGATTTCAACAACACCAGCGTGCCAAGGCGCGTCTCCCCAAAAGGCAGACGCGACGGACAACGGACATCTCCGGAGCGTCTGGTGAGTTAACAACAACTCTCAAAAGGAGCACAAAATGACTGCGCTAAACCTGATTCCCGGCCAACTGACCCTCTCCCAACTGCGTGACGTCTATCAGCAGCCGGTGAAACTGACCCTCGACCACAGCGCCTCGGCCCAGATCGAAGCCAGCGTGGCCTGCGTGGAGCAGATCCTCGCCGAGAACCGCACCGCTTATGGCATCAACACCGGTTTCGGCCTGCTGGCCTCGACCCGCATCGCCAGCGAAGACCTGGAAAACCTGCAGCGCTCGCTGGTGCTGTCCCACGCCGCCGGTGTTGGCCAGCCGATCAGCGATGAGCTGGTGCGTCTGGTCATGGTGCTCAAGGTCAACAGCCTGAGCCGTGGTTTCTCGGGTATCCGTCGTGTGGTGATCGACGCGCTGATCGCCCTGATCAACGCCGAGGTTTACCCGCACATTCCGTTGAAAGGATCGGTCGGTGCTTCTGGTGACCTGGCGCCTCTGGCCCACATGTCGCTGGTACTGCTGGGCGAAGGCAAGGCTCGCTACAAAGGCGAGTGGATGGAAGCCACCGAAGCGCTGAAAGTCGCAGGTCTTGCCCCGCTGACCCTGGCCGCGAAAGAAGGCCTGGCGCTGCTCAACGGCACTCAGGTGTCCACCGCTTTTGCCCTGCGTGGCCTGTTCGAAGGTGAAGACCTGTTCGCCGGTGCCTTGGCACTGGGCGGCCTGACCGTTGAAGCGGTATTGGGCTCGCGTTCGCCGTTCGACGCGCGCATCCACGCTGCCCGTGGCCAGAAAGGCCAGATCGACGCCGCCGCCGCGTATCGCGATCTGCTGGGCGAGCGCAGCGAAGTCTCCGACTCCCACGAAAACTGCGAGAAGGTACAAGACCCGTACTCCCTGCGTTGCCAGCCACAAGTCATGGGCGCCTGCCTGACCCAGTTCCGTCAGGCGGCCGAAGTGCTGGCGATCGAAGCCAACGCCGTTTCCGACAACCCGTTGGTGTTCGCCGCTGAAGGTGACGTGATCTCCGGTGGCAACTTCCACGCCGAACCGGTGGCCATGGCCGCTGACAACATGGCATTGGCCATCGCTGAAATCGGTTCCCTGAGCGAGCGCCGTATCTCGCTGATGATGGACAAGCACATGTCGCAACTGCCGCCGTTCCTGGTGGCCAACGGTGGCGTGAACTCCGGCTTCATGATTGCCCAGGTGACTGCGGCGGCACTGGCCAGCGAGAACAAGGCGTTGTCCCATCCGCATTCGGTGGACAGCCTGCCGACTTCCGCCAACCAGGAAGACCACGTATCGATGGCGCCGGCGGCTGGCAAGCGTCTGTGGGAAATGGCCGAGAACACCCGTGGGATTCTCGCGGTGGAATGGCTGGCGGCGGTACAGGGCCTGGACCTGCGCAACGGCCTGAAAACCTCGCCGAAACTGGAAAAGGCTCGGGCCATCCTGCGTAACGACGTGCCGTTCTACGAGAAAGACCGCTTCTTCGCGCCGGACATCAATGCGGCGTCTGAATTGTTGGCTTCGCGCTGCCTGAACGAGCTGGTGACAACGAAGTTGCTGCCTAGCCTGTAATGGCCCCTTCGCGAGCAAGCCCGCTCCCACATGGATCACGCTGATCCTGTAGGAGCTGGCTTGCCAGCGATTCGATTTTGCGTCGAATAACAATAATTAGGGACGAGAAATGGCACAGCCAGAAAAAGGTTTGAAACGCGGGCTATCTGCCCGACATATTCGCTTCATGGCGCTGGGGTCGGCGATCGGCACCGGGCTGTTTTACGGTTCTGCCTCGGCCATTCAAATGGCCGGGCCTGCGGTACTGCTCGCTTACCTGATCGGTGGCGCGGCAGTGTTCATGGTCATGCGCGCCCTCGGTGAGATGGCGGTGCACAACCCGGTTGCCGGCTCTTTCGGTCAGTACGCCAGCACCTACCTGGGGCCGATGGCGGGCTTCATCCTCGGTTGGACCTACGCATTCGAAATGGTCATCGTCGGCATGGCCGACGTCACTGCATTCGGTATCTACATGGGCTTCTGGTTCCCGGAGGTTTCCCGCTGGATCTGGGTGCTGGGTGTTGTTTCCATCGTCGGCGGCTTGAACCTGTGCAACGTCAAAGTCTTCGGTGAAATGGAGTTCTGGCTGTCGCTGCTCAAGGTTGCGGCCATCGTCGCGATGATCCTGGGTGGTTTCGGCATCATGCTCTTCGGCATCAGCTCGGCCCCCGGCCAAGCGACCGACATCAGCAACCTCTGGACCCAGGGCGGCTTCATGCCCAATGGCATGGGCGGTCTGATCGCTTCGTTCGCGGTTGTGATGTTTGCGTTTGGCGGTATTGAAATCATCGGCGTAACGGCAGGTGAGGCCAAAGACCCGCAACACGTGCTGCCCCGGGCGATCAATGCCGTACCGTTGCGTATCCTGCTGTTCTACGTACTGACGATGCTGGTGCTGATGTCGATTTTTCCATGGCAGCAGATCGGCAGCCAGGGCAGCCCGTTCGTGCAGATTTTCGACAAGCTGGGGATCAGCTCGGCGGCCACTATCCTTAATATCGTGGTGATCACGGCGGCGATTTCGGCGATCAACAGTGACATCTTCGGCGCTGGCCGCATGATGTTCGGTCTGGCCCAGCAAGGTCATGCACCCAAGGGCTTCGCCCGCCTGTCGCGCAATGGCGTGCCATGGATGACGGTGGTGGTAATGAGTGCCGCGCTGTTGCTGGGTGTGTTGCTGAACTACCTGATCCCGGAAAACGTGTTCCTGCTGATCGCTTCCATCGCGACCTTTGCCACGGTGTGGGTCTGGCTGATGATTCTGGTGACCCAAGTGGCCATGCGCCGGTCCATGAGCGCCGAGCAGGTGGCACAACTGAAATTCCCGGTACCGCTCTGGCCCTATGCGCCGGCGGCGGCGATTGCCTTCATGCTGTTCATTTTCGGCGTGCTGGGCTATTTCCCTGACACCCAGGCGGCGCTGATCGTCGGCGTTGTCTGGATCGTATTGCTGGTGCTGGCTTACCTGACGTGGGTGAAACCGGCGGCGGGCCAGGCAGCCCTGGTAACGCAGGATCCTACTTTTTCTCATCGATAACCTAATGGAGGCCACGGATGAAAACTCTCTGGCAACACTGTCACGTCGCAACCATGGCACAAGGCGTCTACTCGATCATCGAGGACGCGGCCATCGTGACGTCAGGAGCGCACATTGAGTGGATCGGCCCGCGCGGTGAGTTGCCGGCGGGCGAGTACCCGGCCGTCAATGATTTGAACGGGGCCTGGGTCACACCGGGCCTGATCGACTGTCACACTCACACGGTGTTCGGCGGTAACCGCAGCGGTGAATTCGAACAGCGCCTGCAAGGCGTCAGCTACGCGGAAATAGCCGCCAGCGGTGGCGGCATCGCCAGCACCGTGCGCGCGACCCGCGCGGCCAGCGAAGATGAACTGTTCGTCAGTGCCGCCAAGCGCCTGAAAAGCCTGATGCGTGATGGCGTCACCAGCATCGAAATCAAGTCCGGCTACGGCCTGGACCTGGCCAACGAGCGCAAGATGCTGCGTGTGGCCCGTCGCCTCGGTGCCGAACTGCCGGTCAGCGTGCGCAGCACCTGCCTGGCGGCTCATGCCCTGCCGCCGGAGTACAAGGACCGCGCTGACGACTATATCGATCACATCTGCGCCGACATGCTCCCGGCCTTGGCCGCCGAAGGTCTGGTGGACGCGGTGGATGCATTCTGCGAATACCTGGCGTTCTCGCCTGCGCAGGTTGAGCGTGTATTCATCACCGCTCAGAAGCTGGGTTTGCCAGTGAAGTTGCACGCTGAGCAATTGTCGTCGCTGCACGGCTCAAGCCTGGCGGCGCGTTATCACGCGTTGTCCGCCGATCACCTGGAGTTCATGACCGAGGACGACGCCATCGCCATGGCCGAGTCCGGCACGGTTGCGGTGCTGTTGCCCGGCGCCTTTTACTTCCTGCGCGAAACCCAATTGCCACCGATGGAAGCCCTGCGCAAGCACGGCGTGAAAATCGCCATCGCCAGCGACCTCAATCCGGGCACCTCGCCGGCACTGTCGTTGCGCCTGATGCTGAACATGGCTTGCACCTGCTTCCGCATGACCCCGGAAGAAGCCCTGGCCGGCGCGACGATTCACGCCGCCACCGCATTGGGTATGGCCGACACCCATGGCTCGCTGGAAACCGGCAAGGTCGCGGATTTCGTCGCCTGGCAAATCGATCGTCCGGCCGACCTGTGTTACTGGCTGGGCGGCGACCTGGAAAAACGCGTCGTGCGCCACGGCGTCGAATCAAGTCTGTAGGAGATCTGTTGTGGATAAGGTTCTGAACTTCAAACAAGGCCGCGTACCGCTGCTGATCAGCATGCCCCACGCCGGCGTGCGCCTGACGCCTGCGGTCGAAGCCGGGTTGATCCCTGACGCGAAAAGCCTGCCGGACACCGACTGGCACATCCCGCAGCTGTACGACTTCGCTGCCGAACTGGGCGCCAGCACCCTGGCCGCCGAGTACTCGCGGTTCGTCATCGACCTGAACCGGCCGTCCGACGACAAACCGTTGTACGTGGGCGCGACCACTGGCCTGTACCCAGCCACGTTGTTCGACGGCGTGCCGTTGTTCCGCGAAGGGCTGGAGCCTTCTGCCGATGAGCGTGCGACTTATCTGGAGCAGATCTGGACGCCGTACCACAGCACCTTGCAACAGGAACTGGCGCGACTGAAGGCCGAGTTCGGCTATGCGCTGCTGTTCGATGCCCACTCGATCCGCTCGATCATCCCGCACCTGTTCGACGGCAAACTGCCGGACTTCAACCTCGGCACCTTCAACGGCGCCAGTTGCGATCCACAGCTTGCCACTCAATTGGAAGCGATCTGCGCGCTTCACGACAACTACACCCACGTGCTCAACGGGCGCTTCAAGGGCGGCCACATCACCCGCCATTACGGCAACCCGGCCGAGAACATTCACGCGGTGCAGCTGGAGTTGGGGCAGTGCACCTACATGGAAGAGTTCGAACCGTTCCGTTATCGCCCGGATCTGGCGGAGCCTACGCGGGTGGTGTTGAAGGAGTTGTTGCAAGGGTTGCTGGCCTGGGGGCAGCAGCACTACAAGGGCTGAAGATCAAAAGATCGTCCGAAGGCTGCGATCTTTTTTTGTCGCCACCGTGCAAAACACGGTCGCCACAGGTCGCTTTCACCGCTCGTCTGCTGCGTAATGTTCTCGCCACGGTGCACAAAGACACCGCCCCGACAATAATCCGCTGCCGCACGAGAATGCTCTCTATGACAAGCCCCAAAGGTCTGTTCACCCGCTGTCTCTCAATCTTCTGTGGCGCCGCTCTATTTAGCGCCGGCGCCATGGCCGCGGACGACTCCTCCTGCAAAACCGTGCGCATGGGCGTGGTGAACTGGACCGACGTGATCGCCACCAGCGGCATGGCCGATGTGTTGCTCAACGGTCTGGGCTACGAAAGTAAGCAAACCAGCGCCGTGCAGCAAATCATCTTCGCCGGCATCCGCGACAAACGCCTGGACATCTTCCTCGGCTACTGGAAACCGGCGATGGATAAAAACATCGCACCTTTCGTGGCTGCCAATCAGGTCAAGGTCATGGACAAGCCGAGCCTGGCCGATGCCCAAGCCACCCTCGCGGTCCCTGACTATGTTGCAGCGGCCGGCCTGAAAACCTTCTCTGACATCGCCAAATTCAAGGATCAGCTCGGCGGCAAGATCTACGGCATCGAGCCGGGCAGTGGCGCCAACACCACGATCAAGACCATGATCGAGACCAATCACTTTGGCCTCAAGGATTTCAAACTGATCGAGTCCGGTGAAGCCGGCATGCTTGCGGCCGTGCAGCGGGCAGTGAATCGCAAGGAGTTCGTGGTGTTCGTCGGCTGGACCCCGCACCCGATGAACATCAACATGAAGATCGACTATCTGACCGGCAGTGAGGACGTGTACGGCCCGAATGAAGGTGCCGCAACCGTCTCCAGCGTGACTGCCCCGGATTACGCCGAGCGCTGCCCGAACGTCAATCGGCTGTTGGAAAACCTGACGTTCACCGCCGCCCAGGAAAGCCAGTTGATGGTGCCGATCATGGAGCGCCAAACGGCTCAGGATGTCGCGAAAAAATGGCTGCGTGATCATCCCGAAGACTTGCAGCGCTGGCTGGCGGGTGTCAGCAGTTTCGATGGCAAGGATGGTGTGGCGACGGTTCAGGCCAGCCTGAAGAATTGACCCCAAGGTCTTTGTGAACAAAAGGCTTTTGTGGCGAGGGAGCTTGCTCCCGTCCGAGTGCGCAGCACTCGCAAGTTTAGCGCCACGGTGAGTCAGTTAAACAGCGAGTCGTGCAATATGGGGCTGCTTCGCAGCCCAACGGGAGCAAGCTCCCTCGCCACAGGGATCATTTCAATCCAAACCCTCTGAATCAACGGGCACCAGGCTCATGGCTCCTTACCCGCTTTCCAAACAGATGACGGCATTCGTCGACAAAACCCTGAGTTTCAACAGCGCCGACAGCAGAATCACCGGATTGCGCCAGGCCTACAGCGAGATGTGCCGGGCGTTTACCCCTGCACGCCCCGCCGGGTTGCATGTGGTCGATTTCGAGTTGGACGGTGTTGCGGTTCGTTCCTATCAGCCACCGGCCAGCGGTGCGTCGTGCATCGTTTATCTGCATGGCGGCGGCTGGGTGGTGGGGGACCTCGATTCCCACGATTTCATCTGCGCCGAATGGGCATCGACTCTCGGTGTACGGGTGGTCGCCGTCGATTACCGCCGGGCACCGGAGCATCCGTTTCCCGCCGCGTTCAATGATTGCCTGAAGGTCTGGCGAGCACTGCGCACCGGGCCGAATAAGCTCGACCCGGAGCGTACGCTGGTGGCTGGCGACAGTGCCGGTGGCAACCTCGCGGCGGCGTTGTGCCTGGCGCTGCGCGATGCCGGCGAGCCGGTGCCGTGCGCGCAGGTGCTGATTTATCCGGGGTTGGGCGGCGATCACCGCCTGCCGTCGCGCAGTGAGTGCATCGACGCGCCATTACTCAGCAGCAGTGACGTCGATTGCTATCACGCGCTTTACCTGCAAGGCACCCACCATCCGAACGCCTACGCCATGCCATTGCTCGCCACGGATTTCAGCGGACTGCCACCGGCATTGATCGCCGTGGCGCAATTCGACCCGTTGCGTGATGACGGCGTGCTGTATGCCGAGCGACTGAATGCCGCGGGCGTGGTTGCCACTCTGTATGTCGGCGAAGGTTTGGTCCATGGCTGTTTACGGGCTCGCGGGCAGGTGGCCGAGGTCGATGCGCTGTACGAAACCTTGTCTGGTTATCTTGCGGAAAAACTCTGACTTCGCGCGGGCATGCTCATTGACGTAATTCGGGTTTATGATGCCCAACGGCAGAATAATAGAAGTCCCCCCAGGGATGACCTCGACCCCTTACGGAGCGCGCAATGCAGACTTTGTACCCGCAGATCAAACCCCACGCCCGGCACGATCTGGCCGTCGACGAAACCCACACCCTGTACGTCGACGAAAGCGGTTCACCGGAAGGTTTGCCGGTGGTGTTCATCCACGGCGGCCCCGGTGCCGGATGCGATGCCCAGAGTCGTTGTTTTTTTGATCCCAACCTCTATCGCATTGTCACTTTCGATCAGCGCGGTTGCGGTCGCTCCACTCCCCACGCCAGCCTGGAAAACAACACCACCTGGGACCTGGTCGCCGACCTCGAGCGGATCCGCCAGCACCTGGGCATCGACAAATGGGTGCTGTTTGGCGGCTCCTGGGGTTCGACCCTGGCGCTGGCCTACGCACAAACCCATCCTGAGCGTGTGCACGGCCTGATCCTGCGCGGGATCTTTCTCTGCCGTCCGCAGGAAATCGAATGGTTCTACCAGGCTGGCGCCAGCCGCCTGTTCCCCGATTACTGGCAGGACTACATCGCGCCGATCCCGCTGGACGAGCGCGACGACTTGCTCACCGCGTTCCACAAGCGCCTGGTCGGCAACGACCAGATTGCCCAGATGCACGCGGCCAAGGCCTGGTCGACCTGGGAGGGCCGCACCGCGACCCTGCGTCCCAACCCGTTGGTAGTCGATCGCTTCTCCGAACCACAACGTGCATTGTCGATTGCCCGCATCGAATGCCACTACTTCACCAACAACGCGTTCCTGGAGCAGAACCAGTTGATCCGCAACATGGGCAAGATCGCCCATTTGCCCGGCGTGATCATTCATGGGCGCTATGACGTGATCTGCCCGCTGGATAACGCCTGGGAATTGCATCAAGCCTGGCCGAACAGCGAGCTGCAGGTCATCCGCGATGCCGGTCATGCCGCTTCCGAGCCTGGCATCACCGACGCGCTGGTACGCGCCGCCGATCAGATGGCCCGGCGTCTGCTCGACCTGCCGCCTGAAGAAGCATGAAGGGCCTGCTGCAGCGGGTGCGCGGCGCGCGGGTCGAGGTCGCGGGCGAGATCGTGGGTGCCGTCGATCAGGGATTGCTGGTCCTGGTAGCCGTCGAGCCCGACGATACGCGGGCTAGCGCCGACAAACTTCTTAATAAGCTGCTTAACTATCGAGTATTCAGCGATGCTGAGGGCAAGATGAATCTGTCCTTGGCGGATGTGGGCGGCGGGCTGCTGCTGGTCTCTCAGTTCACCCTGGCTGCCGATACCAAAAGCGGGCTGCGTCCGGGTTTCTCGACCGCGGCCCCTCCGGCGCTGGGCGAGGAACTGTTCGACTATCTATTAAGCAAAGCGAAACAGGTGCATGGCACTGTGGCATCAGGTAGATTCGGCGCGGATATGCAGGTACACCTGGTCAATGATGGCCCGGTAACCTTCCTGTTACAGACCTGAAAGCGTTTGAAACAAGTTTTTACGTTCATTTCGACTGAAAACAGGGCTTTTTCGCGATAAATACTTTGTTACCCCTGATGCGTTGTAACGCGGCCTGCTAGATAATCCCGCGCTACGGGGATCAGCGTTCGTTGGTCCATTTTGACTTAGGTAGAGACTTGTCCGGATCCGATTGGGGAATCATTTCGCCCCAGCGGAGTCGGAACAATGCTCGCCAACTTGGCAAGAGTGGTTTGCAAGGGCGGTTTTTTCATACCGTACACCGAGCAGACCCTTTAACTGGCCGTTGGTTTTTTGATCTGTTTTCGGCGAGGGTTGCTCGTGATTGTTAGTCCCTGTAACGCACCAAAATTGTCTGCCAAACGGTTACGCAGCGCCCTGGTAGCGGGCTCTGCACTGCTCTGCCTGCTCAGCGGCGGTCAGCTTTGGGCATTCAGTCTGGATGATGTATCGGCCAAGGCAAAAGAACTGGCCGCGCAGAAATACGAAGCGCCGCGCAGTAACCTGCCGAACGAGTTCCGCGACATGAAATTCGCGGACTATCAGAAAATTCGTTTTCTGACGGAAAAAGCCGAGTGGGCTGATCAGAAGACGCCGTTCAAGCTGTCCTTCTATCACCAGGGCATGCATTTCGATACGCCGGTGAAAATCAACGAAATCACCGCGAACACCGTCGAAGAGATCAAGTACGACCCGAGTCGTTTCGACTTCGGCGACATGCAGTTCGATCCCAAGGCCACCGAACAACTGGGCTATGCCGGTTTCCGTGTGCTGTACCCGATCAACAAGGCCGACAAGCAAGACGAAATCATGACCATGCTCGGCGCGAGCTACTTCCGCGTCGTTGGCAAGGGTCACGTCTATGGTTTGTCCGCTCGCGGCATGGCGCTGGATACCGCATTGCCGTCCGGCGAAGAATTCCCGCGCTTCCGCGAGTTCTGGATTCAGCAGCCCAAGCCAGGTGACAAGCACCTGGTGATCTTCGCCCTGCTGGACTCACCTCGTGCCACCGGTGCCTATCGCCTGACCCTGCGTCCGGGCAGCGACACCATCGTCGACGTCAAGGCGCAGATGTTCCTGCGTGACAAAGTCGGCAAGCTGGGTATCGCCCCGTTGACCAGCATGTACCTGTTCGGCGCCAACCAGCCGTCGAAAGTACTGAACTACCGTCGCGAGCTGCACGACTCCAGCGGCCTGGCGATCCATGCCGGCAACGGCGAGTGGATCTGGCGTCCGCTGAACAATCCGAAGCACCTGGCTGTGAGCAACTTCAGCGTGGAAAACCCGCGCGGCTTCGGTCTGCTGCAACGTGGCCGCGACTTCAGCCACTACGAAGACCTCGACGACCGGTACGACAAGCGTCCAAGCGCCTGGATCGAGCCGAAGGGTGACTGGGGCAAGGGCACCGTCGACCTGGTCGAGATTCCGACCGCCGACGAAACCAACGACAACATCGTTGCTTTCTGGAACCCGGAAAAATTGCCGGAACCTGGCCAGCCGCTCGATGTCGCTTATCGTATGCACTGGACCATGGATGAAGACACGATTCACGCGCCGGACAGCGCCTGGGTCAAGCAGACCCTGCGTTCCACCGGTGACGTCAAGCAGTCCAACCTGATTCGTCAGCCGGACGGCAGCGTTGCCTACCTGGTGGACTTCGAAGGCCCGTCCCTGGCGGCATTGCCGGCCGATGCGGAAGTTCGCAGCCAGGTCAGCGTTGGCGACAACGCCGAGCTGGTGGAAAACAGCGTGCGCTACAACCCTGAAACCAAGGGCTGGCGCCTGACCCTGCGGATGAAGATCAAGGATCCGGGCAAGTCCACCGAGATGCGTGCCGCACTGGTGCAGAACATCGTGCCGGCGGACCTGGCCAAGACTTCGATTCCAGCGTCGAACTCTTCGGTTGCCAAGGCCGACAAGGTTGCCGCCAAGCAACAAGAGAAAGCGGACAAGGAAGCCAAGCAAGCGGAGGCCAAACAGGCTGAAGCGAAGCCTGTTGCAGATGCCAAGGACAAGACCAATAAAGACGCCAAGCAGCCTGTTGCTGCCGACGCGGCCCCAGCCACACCGGAATCGGCCCCGACTGAAGAAGTCTTGACCGAGACCTGGAGCTATCAGTTGCCTGCCGATGAGTAACTCTCAAGTACGGCCAGAAACTCTTTCCGAGTATCTGGCGCATCTGCCGATGACCGACGAGCAGCGCGCGGAACTCGCGGGCTGCCAGTCTTTCAGCGAATTGCATGAACGCCTGTCATCGTCGACATTCGACGCCCCGACCGAAGCCGCGCAGGCTTCGGTGGGCAAACGCCTGACCCTGAGCACTGCCGAAGAGCTGCAGGACGCGGAAATGCTGGTGCTCGACGCCAACGGCCGAGTCTGCCTCAAGGCGACCCCGCCGATCCGTCGGACCAAGGTCGTGCCAGAGCCGTGGCGCACCAACATTCTGGTGCGTGGCTGGCGTCGGATGACCGGTCGTACCAACCCGCCGAAGCCGCCGAAGGATGAGCGTGTCCTGCCGGCCGCGCGCTGGCGTACCGTAGGTTCGATCCGTCGCTACATTCTGTTGCTGCTGATGCTCGGCCAGACCATCGTCGCCGGCTGGTACATGAAAGGCATCATGCCGTACCAGGGCTGGTCGTTCGTCGACCTCAACGAAGTGCTGCACCAGCCGCTGCTGCAAACCGCCACGCAAGTGCTGCCGTATGCCTTGCAGACCAGCATCCTGATCCTGTTCGGGATTCTGTTCTGCTGGGTATCGGCCGGTTTCTGGACCGCGCTGATGGGCTTCCTCGAATTGCTCACCGGTCACGATAAATACCGTATCTCCGGTAAAAGTGCCGGCAACGAGCCGATTCCGAAAGATGCCCGCACCGCACTGGTGATGCCGATCTGCAACGAAGACGTGCCACGGGTATTCGCCGGCCTGCGGGCGACCTTCGAGTCGGTGGCGGCCACGGGTGACTTGGACCGCTTCGACTTCTTCGTCCTCAGCGACAGTAACGACGCCGATATCTGCGTCGCCGAGCAACAGGCCTGGCTGGACGTCTGCCGCGAAGCCGGGGGCTTCGGCAAGATCTTCTACCGCCGCCGCCGCCGTCGCGTAAAACGTAAAAGCGGCAACCTCGACGACTTCTGCCGTCGCTGGGGCGGTGACTACAAGTACATGGTCGTACTCGATGCCGACTCCGTGATGAGCGGTGAGTGCCTGACCAGTCTGGTACGCCTGATGGAAGCCACGCCGGACGCCGGGATCATTCAGACCGCGCCACGTGCGTCGGGCATGGACACCTTGTATGCGCGCATGCAGCAGTTCGCCACTCGTGTGTATGGCCCGCTGTTCACCGCCGGCCTGCACTTCTGGCAACTGGGCGAGTCGCACTACTGGGGCCACAACGCGATCATCCGCATGAAGCCGTTCATCGACCACTGCGCCCTGGCGCCGTTGCCCGGTACAGGCGCGTTCTCCGGCTCGATCCTGTCCCACGACTTCGTTGAAGCTGCGTTGATGCGCCGTGCAGGCTGGGGCGTGTGGATTGCCTACGACTTGCCGGGCAGCTACGAAGAACTGCCGCCGAACCTGCTGGACGAACTCAAGCGTGACCGTCGCTGGTGCCACGGTAACCTGATGAACTTCCGCCTGTTCCTGGTCAAGGGCATGCACCCGGTGCACCGCGCAGTGTTCCTGACCGGCGTGATGTCCTACCTGTCGGCGCCGTTGTGGTTCTTCTTCCTGGTGCTGTCGACCGCGCTGCTGGCGGTCAACACGCTGATGGAGCCGCAGTATTTCCTTGAACCGCGTCAGCTCTATCCGCTGTGGCCGCAATGGCACCCGGACAAGGCGATTGCGCTGTTCTCGACCACCATCGTGCTGCTGTTCCTGCCGAAACTGCTGAGCATCATCCTGATCTGGGCCAAGGGCGCGAAAGAGTTTGGCGGCAAGTTCAAGGTGACCCTGTCGATGCTGCTGGAGATGCTGTTTTCCATGCTGCTGGCGCCGGTGCGGATGATTTTCCACACCCGTTTCGTCCTCGCCGCGTTCCTCGGCTGGGCCGCGACCTGGAACTCGCCGCAACGTGACGACGACTCCACGCCGTGGAGCGAAGCGGTCAAGCGCCACGGCCCGCAAACCCTGCTGGGCTTCTTCTGGGCCATGCTGGTGATTTGGCTGAACCCGAGCTTCCTGTGGTGGCTGGTGCCGATCGTCGGTTCGCTGATGCTGTCGATCCCGGTGTCGGTGATCTCCAGCCGTGTCGGCCTGGGCCTGAAGTCCCGTGACGAGAGCCTGTTCCTGATTCCCGAGGAATACAATCCGCCGCAGGCCTTGCTGGCAACCGACCAGTACACCCACGAAAACCGCTGGCATGCGCTGAACGACGGCTTCGTCCGTTCGGTGGTCGATCCACAGCAGAACGCCCTGGCGTGCTCGCTGGCGACCTCCCGGCACAATCAGGCTGAGCCGATTGAGTGGTTGCGGATCGAGCGGGTTCGCCACGCGATGAAGGTTGGACCTGAAGGGTTGACCAACAACGAACGTGTGCAACTGTTGAGCGACCCGGTGGCATTGGCCCGCTTGCATGAGCAGGTCTGGAGCGAAGGTCACCCAGAGTGGCTGGGCGCCTGGCGTAAGTCGGTCAAGGCCGACCCCCACGCACCGCTGCTGCCGCTCAAGCCAATGAGCGAACAGCCCCAGTTGGCATAATAGAAAAACCCGCGAAAGCGGGTTTTTTTATGGCTTGAAGTTTGTTCTTGAGCTTGCACCAGATGCTGTAACGGCAGCGTCTGGTCGGACGCTTTCGCGGGCAAGCCCGCTCCCACAAGGTTGTGTGTACAACGCAATTCCCAGTGGGAGCGGGCTTGCCCGCGAAGGCATCACCTCGGTCCTGAGTAAACCGAGGTATGCGGATCACCTCAAACCCTGAATTTGCCCACCAGCATCTGCAAATGCGTCCCCAACCGCGCCAGCTCAACGCTGGACGCCGCCGTCTCTTCACTCGCCGCCGAAGTCTGGTCCGACACATCCCGCACGTTCAGCACGCTACGGTTGATCTCCTCGGCCACAGCGCTCTGCTGTTCGGCGGCCGCAGCAATCTGCTGGTTCATTGCCTGGATCGCCGACACCGTGCGGGTGATGCTTTCCAGTGAGCCACCGGCGCGGCGTGTCAGTTCGACGCTGCTGTCGGTCAGGGTGCGGCTGTTGTCCATGATGGTCGCCACTTGCTGGGTACCGTTTTGCAGGCCGACGATCAGCTCTTCGATCTCCTCGGTGGACTTCTGGGTACGCTGGGCCAGGCTGCGGACTTCGTCGGCGACCACGGCAAAACCACGCCCGGCTTCACCGGCGCGGGCGGCTTCAATCGCAGCGTTGAGCGCCAGCAGGTTGGTTTGCTGGGCCACGGACTTGATGACGTCGAGCACGCTACCGATCTTGTCGCTTTCGCGCTTGAGTTCGCCCATGGCCTCGGTGGAATGACCGACTTCCTTGGCCAGGCGTTCGATCTGGGCGATGGCTTCACCGACCACTTTGTCGCCTTCGCGGGCCTGCTGGTCGGCGGCGACGGCGGCTTCGGAGGCTTCTTCGGCGTTGCGCGCAACTTCCTGCACGGTGGCGGCCATTTCGTTCATGGCGGTGGCGACCTGATCGGTCTCAATCTTCTGGCTGTTGACCCCGGCGCTGGTCTGCTCGGTGACGGCAGACAGCTCTTCGGCGGCGCTGGCGATCTGCGTGACGCCATCGCTGATGCCGCCGATCAGTTCGCGCAAGCCCTGGGTCATGCTCTGCATGGCACGCTGCAACTGGCCGAGTTCGTCACGGCGCTGCGACGTCAGGTTGTGGGTCAGGTCGCCACTGGCGACGCGCTGGGCCACGACCAGAGTCTGGTTCAACGGAATGATGATCTGCCGGGTGATCGCCCAGGCGGCCAGCAGGCCGAAGGCGATGGCCAGCACGGTGGCGAGGCTCAGCATGTTCTTGGCATGGGCGGCGTCGGTGTCGCGCACGACGGTTTGCGAGACGGTGAGTTTCTGGCTCATGTCCAACAGGATGTTGCCTTGGACGGACATGCGTGCCAGGGCCTTGGCGCTGGCCACCTGGGAGTCGCGGAACTGGCTGGCGGCGGCGCGGTAGGCCTTCAGCGAATCTGTTGCCTGTTGCAGGTTGGCGATGTGTTCTTCAGGCAGTTTGGCCGGCAGGCTCTCGAGGTTCTTCAGGGCGTTGTCGATCGCGTCGAGGGCTGGCTGTTCGGCTTCGTTCTTGCCGCTGTAGGTGTAGCCGCGAACCTGGAAGCGCGCCTGCTGGATCAGCTTGCTCAGGTCGATGACGCTGTTGAACGCCGCCACGCTGTCACCTTGCAGCATGGATTTTTCCACTTCGGCGACGCGGGCCACGGCGTTGTCGGCGGTGGCGCCGAGTTTGCTGCGGGCGTCTTCACGCTGGGCGCCGGCCTGGGTCATTTCGTTGAAGGCGCGACGGTATTCGGCGACAGCGGCCAGTTGTTGATCGACCATGGCCGTATCGGCCGGTTGCTCGATCAGGCCGCGGGCGGTCTGCAGGCCGCTTTCTAGCTTGCCCAACAGATCGTTGACGGCGCCGGGACCTTGTTCACCGCGACGCATCTCGTAATCCAGGCGTGCAATGCGCAGGTCCTTGGTCAGGTCGTTGAGACTGGCGATGAACCCGAGTTTATCGCCACGGCTGGTTACGCCGCTCAGGCCGTTCCAGCCGGTGAAGGTGATCAGCAGGGTCAGTAACAGCACCAGGCCGAAGCCGATCCCCAGCTTGCGTTTGACGCTGACGTTTCCCAGATTCTCGGCTAGCCATTGGTACATGCTGAAACTCCCCTGACCACAATTTGGTTTTATGGGGAGGTTATCGGCCGGCGTGCGAAGTTCTGTAGTACAGGTGACTGACCATCCAGGGCAGATGACAGACCTGTGGGATTGTGTCCGGGATTAGAAAAGTCGTGCCAGCAGCGCGGTCACGGCGGTTTCAACGCGCAGGATGCGTTCGCCCAATTGCACCGGTTGCAGCCCGGACTTGCCCAGCAGGTCGATCTCGTAGGGAATCCAGCCACCCTCGGGGCCAATGGCCAGGGTCACCGGTTCACTGAGTGCGCGAGGGCAGGGCGGGTAATTGCCCGGATGCCCCACCAGGCCGAGGGTGCCTTCGGTGATCGCCGGCAGACGATCTTCGACGAAGGGCTTGAAGCGCTTCTCGATCACGACTTCCGGCAGCACGCTGTCCCGGGCCTGTTCGAGGCCGAGGATCAACTGCTCGCGAATCGCCTCTGGCTCCAGGAAGGGGGTCTGCCAGAAGCTCTTCTCGACGCGATAGCTGTTGACCAGCACGATCCGTGGCACACCCATGGCCGCCACGGTCTGAAACACCCTGCGCAGCATCTTGGGCCGTGGCAGGGCCAATACCAGGGTCAATGGCAGCTTGGCTGGTGGCGGTTGGTCGAGGGTGACGCGCAATTCCGCTTCATCGGCGTCCAGGCGCAGCACTTCGGCCGAACCCATCAAGCCGCCGATTCGCCCGACGCGCATGCTGTCACCGACTTCGCAGCGATGGACTTCCTGCATGTGGGTCAACCGGCGATCACACAGGACCGCGCGGTCGGCCGCAATGAAATCGGCCTCTTCAAGGAGCAGCAGGTTCACGCTTGGGTCGCTGGCGGCTGGTCGTTGTGATCGTCAGCCGGTTGGTCGTCCGGATGCTCGCCACGCTTGCTGATCAGGCTGCCAAACAGGATGCCGATCTCGAACAACAGCCACATCGGCACGGCCAGCAGGGTCTGCGAGAAGATGTCCGGCGGTGTCAGGATCATGCCGACTACGAAGCAGCCAATGACCACGTACGGGCGGATTTTCTTCAGGTATTTGACGTCGACCACGCCGATCCACACCAGCAGCACCACGGCCACCGGGATTTCGAACGCCACGCCAAAGGCGAAGAACAGCGTCATGACGAAATCGAGGTAACTGGTGATGTCGGTCATCATTTCCACACCGGCCGGGGTGGCGGCGGCGAAGAACTTGAAGATCAACGGGAACACCAGGTAGTAGGCGAACGCCATGCCGGCATAGAACAACACGATGCTGGACATCAGCAATGGCACAGCAATGCGCTTTTCATGCTTGTACAGGCCGGGGGCGATGAAGCCCCAGATCTGGTGCAGGATCACCGGGATGGCCAGGAACAGCGAGACCATCATCGTCAACTTCAGTGGCGTCAGGAACGGCGACGACACGTCAGTGGCAATCATCGTAGCGCCGGCGGGCAGGTACGCGCGCAGCGGCGTCGACACGAAGGTGTAGATCTGCTGGGTGAAGGCGAACAGCCCGGCAAAGATGATGAAGATCGCCGCTACGCAGCGCAGCAGGCGGGTGCGCAACTCGGTGAGGTGCGAAACCAGCGGCATGTGCTGGTCGTTTTCAGGAAGATCGCTCATGGGGCTCGCGGCGGCAGTGTTGGGTCATGAGGGGCCGGCGCAACGGGCGCAGCCGCCGGTGTAACGGGTTCAATCGGAGTGGCTGCAACAACAGGCGCAGGTTCGACAGGCGCTACAACGGGAGCAGGTGTCGGGTCGACGGTAGCGGCAGGCGCATGAATCGTCTGCTCGCCCACGTGTTCCACCGGCGTCGGCTCCTGCTGGGTCGGCGTGAAGATTTTCCGCGCCTCCTGCTCAAGCGACAGGATGTGCTCGTTGTGCAGTTGCCGACGAATTTCGTCGGCACCGATTTCACGTTCAACTTCCTGTTTGATTGCGTTGAAGCTGCGCTTCAGACGCCCGACCCACAGGCCAGCGGTGCGCGCAGCGCCCGGCAGGCGCTCGGGACCCAGCACCAGCAGGGCAACGAGGCCGACGAGCAGCAGTTCAGAGAAGCTGATACCAAACATTAGTCAGTGCTCACACGTCTTTGCGGATCGGCTCTTCGACTTTCTGTGCCTGCACGTCGATGGTGTGCGGCTGGTTTACAGAGGCCTGAGGCTGTACCGGTGGAACCGGTTGGGCCGGGGTCGCATTCGGGTCGGCCGGTTTTTCGTCGTCGTTCATGGCTTTCTTGAAGCCCTTGATCGATTCGCCGACGTCGGTGCCGAGGTTTTTCAGTTTCTTGGTGCCGAACACCAGTACCACGACAACCAGGATGACGATCCAGTGTTTCCAGTCAAAAATGCCCATGCTGCTGCTCCTCTCTAATAGTTATTCAGACGGACGGGCGCGAGGCTTTCTCGGCGTGTCCGGAGAGACCGAAACGACGGTCCAGTTCATCGAGTACAGCTTGTGGATGCTGCCCCAATTGGGCGAGCATGACCATGCTGTGGAACCACAGATCGGCGGTTTCGTAGATCACATCGCTACAGTCGCCGCTGACGGCGGCGTCCTTGGCGGCAATGATGGTTTCGACCGACTCTTCGCCGACTTTTTCCAGAATCTTGTTCAAGCCCTTGTGGTACAGGCTGGCGACGTACGAGCTGTCGGCAGCGGCGCCTTTGCGCTCTTCGAGTACCTCGGCGAGGCGGGTGAGAGTGTCACTCATGTTTGTGCCCTGCGGAATAGATGGCGTGCGGATCTTTCAGGACCGGGTCGACGGTTGTCCAGTCGCCGTTCTCATAGACGCGGTAGAAGCAGCTCTGGCGGCCGGTATGGCAGGCGATGTCGCCGATCTGCTCGACCATCAGGATGATCACGTCGGCGTCGCAGTCCAGGCGCATCTCGTGCAGGGTTTGCACATGGCCGGACTCTTCGCCCTTGCGCCACAGCTTGCCACGGGAGCGTGACCAGTAGATTGCACGGTTCTCGGCAGCGGTCAGTTCCAGTGCTTCGCGGTTCATCCAGGCCATCATCAGGACGCGCCCGGTCTTGTGATCCTGGGCGATGGCCGGCACCAGGCCGTCAGCGTCCCACTTGATCTCGTCCAGCCAGTTTTTCATCTTCGACTCCGACAGCGGGCTCGACACTTCAATAGCCGAGCTCAGGCGTTGAAACAGTGTGCCAGTCGTTCACACAACTGGCTATCGGCGCACGACCAGATACAAACCGACGGCCATCATGATTCCCGCCGGCCAATAGGCCAACTGGTTCAGCGGACCGCCCGCGGCAAGGATGGCGCCACCGGCCAGGTGTGCCGTACCGAGCAGGCGCAGGAACCAGTCGTCACGGCGTCGGTGCCACGCAGGTGGCGGGCCGTAGGCGTGGGGCTGGGACATGCGTTCGAGCAGGTCGCGGGCCATGTTGGCCAGGTGCGGGATCTGCTCGAACTGGCTGTGCACGTTGCCGAGCAGGGCTTTGGGGCTGACCCGCTCGCGCATCCAGCGTTCGAGGAACGGCTGCGCGGTGTTCCACAAGTCTAGGTCCGGGTACAGCTGGCGGCCCAGGCCTTCAATGTTCAGCAGGGTTTTTTGCAGCAGGACCAACTGTGGCTGCACTTCCATGTTGAAGCGGCGCGCGGTCTGGAACAGGCGCATTAGCACCTGGCCGAAGGAAATATCTTTTAACGGTTTTTCGAAGATCGGCTCGCACACGGTACGGATCGCTGCTTCGAATTCGTTGAGTTTGGTTTCCGCCGGCACCCAGCCCGAATCGATGTGCAACTGCGCCACGCGACGGTAATCGCGCTTGAAGAAGGCGAACAGGTTGCGCGCCAGGTAATCCTGGTCTTCCGGGGTCAGGCTGCCGACGATGCCGCAGTCGATCGCAATGTACTGCGGGCTCCACGGATTCACGGTGCTGACGAAAATGTTGCCGGGGTGCATGTCGGCGTGGAAGAAACTGTCGCGGAACACCTGGGTGAAGAAAATTTCCACGCCACGTTCGGCGAGCATTTTCATGTCGGTGCGCTGGTCGGCGAGGGTTGCCAGATCGGTGACCTGAATGCCGTAGATACGCTCCATCACCAGCACTTTCGGTCGGCACCAGTCCCAATAGACTTGCGGCACGTACAGCAGCGGCGAACCGTCGAAGTTGCGCTTCAACTGGCTGGCGTTGGCCGCCTCGCGCAGCAGGTCGAGTTCGTCGTAGATGGTCTTTTCGTAATCGCTGACCACGTCCACCGGATGCAGCAGGCGCGCATCGGCCGAGAGTTTTTCGGCGGCGCGGGCGAGGATGAACAGCCACGCCAGGTCCTGGGCGATCACCGGCTTGAGGCCAGGGCGGATCACTTTGACCACCACTTCTTCACCGGTTTTGAGTTGCGCGGCATGCACCTGTGCCACCGAGGCCGAGGCCAACGGTTCGACGTCGAAACGGCTGAACACTTCGCTGATTTTCTTGCCCAGCTGTTCCTCGATCAGCTTGACCGACACCTGCGAGTCGAACGGCGGTACGCGGTCCTGCAGCTTCATCAGTTCGTCGGCGATGTCTTCGGGCAGCAGGTCGCGACGGGTGGACAGGATCTGCCCGAACTTGATGAAGATCGGCCCCAGGTCCTGCAATGCCAGGCGCAAGCGCGCGCCACGGCTCAGGTCCAGTGTCTTGCGCGGGAACCAGCGCCACGGCAAGGCGTAACGCAGCGCCCGCAGAAACCAGGGCAGCGGCAGGGCGAACAGCAGGTCATCGAGGCGGTAGCGGATCACGACGCGCTGGATGCGCAACAAACGGCGGACGGCAAGCAGCTTCATGCGTTATCGCTTGGGTCGAGGGATCGGGAAAGGCGCTCGAAACGCGCCTCGAGACGTTCCAGATCGAGCTTGATCTGGTCCAGTTCACTGAATCGGGCTTCGGCCTCGCGCTGCCCGACGAGGGTGCGCGATTCTTCGGCCAGGTATTCGCCCAGGTTCTGGCCCAGGCTGGCAAAGCCTTGCTGATACCAGCGGGCGCGGCTGCGCAGGTGACCGCCGACCAGTTGCGTGGCCACTGGGCCCAGCCAGCGCGAGAGTTCGTACTCCCAGTCCAGCTCAAGGTCCTGGAGGATCGCCGCCAGCTCCAGCAGCACGCCGCTGTTGCCGTCGAGTTCGACTTCAGGACTGTGCAGGATCGAGGTCTTGTCCTTGCTCATGGCCAGTTTCAGCAGGCTCGAGGCCGGTGCACGCAAGGTGCAGTCGGCGCCGGTTTCCCACTGGGAAGCGAGCATCAGGCCTTCGTCGCTGGGCAGGATGAACAGTTGCAGCGCCGGGCTGCGACAATCGACGGCAATCACTTTGCCGGTCAAGTGCGCCAGCCGCGGCAGCGCCGTGCTGTCGAGACGCAGCACCCGGTTCAGGCCGAGTTCAACGCTGGCGAGCAGGCCGGCGAGCAGCATCAGGGCTTGATACCGCGGTGCAGGGCAACGATGCCTGCGGTCATGTTGTGATAGGTCACGCGGTCGAAACCGGCCTCGACCATCATCGACTTCAGGGTTTCCTGGTTCGGGTGCATGCGGATCGATTCGGCCAGGTAGCGGTAGCTTTCCGAGTCGTTGGTGATCAGCTTGCCCATCAGCGGCATGAAGGCGAACGAGTAGGCGTCGTAGGCCTTGGACATCAGCGCGTTGGTCGGCTTGGAGAACTCCAGCACCAGCAAGCGGCCGCCAGGCTTGAGCACGCGCAGCATCGAGCGCAGGGCATCTTCCTTGTGGGTCACGTTGCGCAGGCCGAAGGCGATGGTCACGCAGTCGAAATGGTTGTCCGGGAACGGCAGTTTTTCCGCGTCGGCCTGGACGAATTCGACGTTGCCGGCCACACCGAGGTCCAGCAGGCGGTCACGACCGACCTTGAGCATGGATTCGTTGATGTCGGCCAACACGACCTGGCCGGTCGGGCCTACCAGGTGCGAGAACTTGCGGGTTAGATCGCCGGTACCGCCGGCAATGTCCAGCACGCGGTTACCGGTGCGCACGCCCGACAATTCGATCGCAAAACGCTTCCACAGACGGTGCATGCCGCCCGACAGAAGGTCGTTCATCAGGTCGTACTTGGCGGCTACCGAGTGGAAAACCTCAGCGACTTTTTCCGCTTTCTGGCTTTCCGGAACGTTTTTGAAGCCGAAGTGAGTGGTGGGTTCGGCATCGCTGCCTTTGCGCTGATCAGTCATATCGCTGTCACCAAAAGAGAATGCGCGACATTCTAATCCCCAAGGCATGCTTTGTCTTGGCAAGGCTGAAGGTAAGATGGGCAACCATCGGGACGTTTTGACGCAGCAGAGGTCAAGATGCCTCGGGAAAGCATCCATAAAGCAGGAGTCATTCGATGGCCCGTATTAGTGTTGAACGTGCCCATGGCCTGGGTAAGGAAGCGGCTCGCGAAAAGGCCGACAAGCTGGCGCAGAAACTTTCCGACCAGTATGGCCTGGAGCCGCAGTGGTCCGGCGACACCCTGAACCTCAAGCGCTCGGGTGTGAAGGGCGCGGTGCATGTCAGTGAAGATTCGATCAAGGTCGACGTGGAACTGGGCCTGATGATGTCGGCCATGAGCGGCATGATCAAAGCGGAAATCGAAAAGGCGCTGGACAAGGCGTTGGTCTGATTTCCCCTTGAAATCACATCCCTTGTAGGAGTGAGCCGGCTCCGGGCGGCGTTCCGACGATAGCGGTTAAATAGACAACATTGATGTTGGCTGACACTCCGTCATCGCGAGCAGGCTCACTCCTACATTTTTTATGGCGCGCGCCCGACGATTTATGTCATTTGTTAGGGTGCCGTTTCTAATTTTTCTCCCTACTTTGTGCCAGAGCCCGACACTTACCCGGGCAGTTCCTCAAACCTTCTGCGCGTGAGGTGCACCATGGCCAAAGTTATTTTGAAGAAAAAAATCGACCCGTCGACCGGCACGCTGGGCGACGTCAAATCCTATGCCCGCAAGATCTGGCTGGCAGGCCTGGGTGCCTACACCAAGGTCGGCCAAGAGGGCAGCGAGTACTTTCAAGAACTGATCAAGGCTGGTCAGGTTGTTGAAAAGAAAGGCAAAAAGGTAGTCGCCGAGAAACTTGAAGCGGCCAATGCCGAGATCGATGAAGCCAAGAGTGAAGTCAGCACTTTCAAAGGTCGTGTCGAAGTTCAACTCGACAAGGTCGAGAAGGCGTTCGACACGCGCGTCGCAAGTGCCTTGAATCGTATCGGTATTCCGTCTAAACATGACGTTGAGACACTCTCTGCTAAGCTCGATGAGCTGACGGCATTGCTCGAACGTGTCGCGCGTAAATCTTAAGGAGAACGGGATGGCTGTTAAAAAGAAAACCGAAAAAGAAGGCAGCTCGTGGATCGGGAAGGTTGAAGATTACTCCCGAAAAATCTGGCTGGCTGGTTTAGGCGTGTACTCGAAGATCGACACTGACGGCAGCAAACTCTTCGATGCATTGGTTAAAGACGGCGAGAAAGCCGAGAAGCTCACCAAGAGCGCTGTTGGCAAGACTGTCGACGCCGCCAAGGACTCCGCTTCTTCGGCCAAATCGCGCATCAGCGGCGTGAAAGATCGCGCACTGGGCAAGTGGGATGAGCTGGAAGGTGCTTTCGACAAGCGTCTGAACAGCGCCATTTCGCGTCTGGGCGTACCGAGCCGCAACGAAGTCAAGGCACTGCACAGCAAGGTCGAAACCCTGACCAAGCAAATCGAAAAACTGACCGGTGCCAAGGTTGCGCCTGTTGCGGCGAAAACCGCAGCAGCCAAGCCTGCTGCCAAGCCGGCCGCCAAAACCGCAGCCAAGCCACTGGCAAAAGCAGCGGCTAAACCTGCTGCCAAGCCTGCGGCTAAAACTGCAGCCGCCAAACCGGCCGCGGCAAAACCAGCGGCCAAGCCGGTAGCTGCAAAAGCCGCTGCTAAACCGGCCGCCAAGCCTGCAGCGAAAACTGCAGCGGCCAAGCCAGCTGCCGCCAAGCCAGCAGCCAAACCTGCTGCGGCGAAAAAACCAGCGGTGAAAAAGCCGGCAGCTCCAAAAGCCGCCGCGCCAAAACCAGCAGTGGCAGCTGCCAAACCGGCAACGCCGGCAGCTCCGGTCAGCGCATCGAACTCCGCGACCGCACCGACCCCTGCTGTCACCCCGACTGTCGCGCCGGCTCCATCGACGCCAACCAGTCAGTCCTGATTTTCAGGGCTCAAGAAAACGCCCGGCCTGTGAAGGCCGGGCGTTTTTGTTTGCGCGTGAATCTCTGAGCGACACAAGCCCACAGGGTTGGTCGGTATCAGGATTACTCGTGGTCTTCCAGATACTCCATCGCCATCTGTTCGGTCGCCGCCTTCATCGACGGCAGCAGGTGCGGCGCCACCAGCATCATGATCTGGTAAACCACCAATCGCACCTCGCCCTGACGATCAAGAATCCGCTGGTAATCCAGTGAGAACAGCAGCGTCATGGTGATCTGCTCCACCAGTTGCCCCAGTGCCTGGGTATCGCTGACCAGCAGCCCTTGTGCCTGCAATCGTGCCAGCAGCGACGCCAGTGTGCGCTTGAGTGCGTTGAGCAGGTTGCGAATGCCCTTGGCCAGCTTCGGCAGGCGTCCGGCGAGGTTCGACAGGTCCTGGAACAGGAACCGGTAATGGGACAGGCGTTCGACGATCAGGTGCAGGAACAGCCAGTATTCTTCGGGCGCCAGTTCGGCATCGGCCGGTGGATCGAGCAGGGGCGCCAGTTCGCTCTGAAAGCGTTCGAACAGCCCGAGAATCAGCGGTTCCTTGCCGTGGAAGTGGTAGTAGAGGTTGCCCGGGCTGATCCCCATTTCATTGGCAACTTCCATGGTGGAGACATTCGGTTCGCCCTTTTGATTGAACAACTGCAGGGCACATTCGAGGATCCGGTCGCGGGTTTTCATCCAGTCTTCTTAATCATCGGGTCTTGCCACGGCCGACAGCGGCCGTGGCTCGTTGAACGTCAGCGCACGCGCACGTAAGTACCGGGTGCTGCCTCCATCGGTGGATAGTTCTGGTTGCCGAGGGCCATGTGGGTTTCTTTCTGCGCGCCGGAACGTTGCTGTATCCAGTCCAGCCATTGGGTCCACCAACTGCCGTCGACACGCTTGGCGTCGTAGTACCAGGCCCGTGGGTCGCTGCTCAGTTTGCCGTTCTCGACGTAGTTGGCTTTCGGGTTACTCGGCGGGTTGAGGATGCTCTGCACATGCCCACTGTTGGACAGCACGAAGCGGCGCTCGCCACCGAGCAACAGCGTCGAGCGATACACCGCGTCCCACGGCGTGATGTGATCGTTGATGCCGGCGACGCTGAAGCTGTCGACGGTAACCTTCTGCAAATCGATCGGTGTGCCACAGACTTCCAGGCCACCCGGGTGAGTCAGCGGGTTGTGCTTGAAGAAGTCCAGCAGGTCGCCATGCAGGGCGGCCGGCAGGCGTGTGTTGTCGTTGTTCCAGTAGAGGATGTCGAACGCCGGTGGCTCCTTGCCCAACAGGTAGTTGTTGACGAAGTAGCTCCAGATCAAATCGTTGGGGCGCATCCAGGCGAAGACCTTGGCCATGTCGCGGCCGTCCAGCACACCTTTTTGATAGGAGCGGCGCTTGGCGGCTTCCAGAGTCTGTTCGTCGGCGAACAGCGTCGCGGGGCTGTCCATCTGACTGTCGAGCAGGCTCACCAGGTAAGTCGCGCTGGACACTCTGCGCAGCTGTCGCTTGGCCTGCAAGTGACCCTGCAACGCGGCAATGGTCAGCCCGCCGGCGCAGGCGCCCATCAGGTTGACCTCCCGTGCGCCGGTGATCGCCCGGCAGACGTTCATGGCCTCTTCCACGGCTTCCACGTAGGTCGAGAGCCCCCATTCACGATGGCGCACATCCGGGTTACGCCAGCTGATCATGAAGGTTTGCAGACCGTTTTTCAGGGCGTACTGGACGAAGCTGTTGTGGGGGCTCAGGTCGAAAATGTAGTACTTGTTGATTTGCGGCGGCACCACCAGCAGGGGCTTGGAATACTGCTTTTCGCTCATCGGCTTGTACTGGATCAACTCCAGCAGCTCGTTGCGAAACACCACTGCACCAGTGGAGGTGGCGACCGTCTTGCCAACCTCGAACGCTTGCTTGGTGACTTGCCGGGGCAGGCCATCGTTGTGCAGCAGATCGTCCACCAAATGGCTGATGCCGCGCACCAGGCTGTTACCGCCGGAATTGAAAAGCTCCTTGACCGCCAGTGGATTGAGCAGGCTGTTGGAGGGCGATACGGCGTCGTTGAGCAAGGTGAACGCGAAGTGGGCGCGGGCGCGGTCGTCCGGGCTCATGTCGCTCTCGTCGATCCAGCTCTTGACCTGTTTCTGCCAGCTCAGATAGGCCTGCAGGCTACGGCGATAAAACGGGTTGAGGCTCCACGCCGGATCGGCGAAGCGAGCGTCCTGCGGGTTGGTCGGGTGCAGGGTTTCGCCCAGCAGCACACGGCCAAGCTGACCGCCGAGTTTGAGTGCATGTCGGGCGCTGTGCACCGGATTGCGCAAGCCATGGGCGGCCACACTGCGCAGGGTCGACAGCAGGTCCCGACCGCGCAGGCCGGTAATCGCACTCTGTGCATTGATGAACGCGGCGGGAGTCGGTAAGGAATCCCTCGCTGGTTTCTCGCGCATGAGTCAACACTCCTTCGTCTTCAGGCCAAAAACAAACACACTGAACCAGAACACCATAGACGCTGTAACGGGTTGTTGCGCGGCGTGGCGTCCTGCCGACCGCTGAACCAGCGGTTTTAGCCGCCCAATGGCGCCGGACGCGGATGCATCACCGCGCGCTGGCGCTCCTCTTCCAGGAATTTCATGATGATCGGGGCCACCGCTTCAGCCCGGGTAATCAGGAACAGATGCCCGTCATCGATGATGTGCAACTGGGCATTGGGAATCCGCCAGGCCAGCACGCGCATGTTGATCAACGGGATCAGTGGGTCATCGTCGCCGGCCAGTACCAGGGTCGGCTGGCGGATCTTGTGCAGCCAGTGGATGCTGGTCCAGCCGAGGCCGGCGAACAGCTGCCAGTAGTAACCGAGCTTGCCCGCCGAACGCACCTTGGCCGCATGGCTGGCGGCCAGCGTCGGGTCGCGACGGAACGCACCACCGTAGATCATCGGCGCAATGCGGATCACGTGGGATGGCTGGATGTAACGTCGCGGGCTGGCCATCATCCACAGTACTTTCGGTTTGCCCGGCACCATCACTGCACCCGCCGCCGTCGCGGCCAGCACGAGTTTCTTGCAGCGCTCCGGATAGTCGTAGGCGAACTGTTGGGCCAGGGCGCCCCCCCAGGACACGCCGATGACGTTGACCTGCCCGTAGTCGAGATAGTCGAGCATCCGCGCCGTGAGTTTCGCCAGCCCCGGAAAGCGATAGGGCCGGTTCGGTGTCGACGAACCGCCGACTCCGGGTACGTCGAAGGCGATGACTTCCAGGTCGGGGTCCAGCGCCGCGATGAACGGGAACACCAGCTCCAGGTTGGCGCCGATGCCGTTGAAAATCAGCAGGGGCGTCAAGTGAGGCTTGCCGGGGCGTACCGCCGTGCGGAGCGTCTGGCCATCCAGATCGACGGTACGGAATATGAAGGGTTGCGGCATGCTTCTGGCCCTGTGGGTCGCTATCTCAAATTCATCCCCAATCCCCTGTGGGAGCGAGCCTGCTCACGAAGGCGCCGGATCAGTCGACATCAATGTTGAATGATCAAACGCCATCGCGAGCAGGCTCGCTCCCACAGTGTGGGGCGAGGTGTGTCAGTTACCGCTCATGTACATAAGTGCCCGGTGCGGCTTCACCCGCTGGATAGGCCTTGTTGCCCAGTTTTAGCGGAGCTTTTTTCAGGTTGCCCGAACGCTGTGCCTGCCACGCCTGCCAGTGCAGCCACCAGGAGTCGGCGTGCTTGGTCGACTCTTCCTGCCAGTCATCGGCATTGGCGGGCATTTCGATGCTGGTCATGTAGCGCGATTTCGGATTGCCCGGCGGGTTCAGAATGCTCTGGATGTGCCCGCTGCTGGACAGCACGAATTCAACGTTGCCGCCGAACAGTTGCGCCGACTTGTAGCAGGAGCGCCACGGAGTGATGTGGTCGCTGGTGCCGGCCAGGGAGAAGATGTCGGCGGTGACCTTCTTCAGATCGATCGGCGTTCCGCACACTTCCAGTGCATCGGCACGGGTCAACGGGTTACTTTTGAACATTTCGATCAGGTCGCCATGGAACGCGGCGGGCAACCGGGTGGTGTCATTGTTCCAGAACAGAATGTCGAATACCGGCGGCTCGTTGCCCAGCAGGTAGTTGTTGACCCAGTAGTTCCAGATCAGATCGTTGGGGCGCATCCAGGCAAAGACTTTCGCCATGTCGCGGCCTTCGAGCACACCGGCCTGGTAAGACTGGCGCTTGGCGGCTTCGAGGGTTTGTTCATCGACGAACAGGGCCACGTCGCTGTCCAGGGTGGTGTCGAGCACGCTGACCAGCAGGGTCAGGGCGTTGACCTTGTTCTCGCCGATTGCCGCGTAGTGGCCCAGCAGCGCGGTGCAGGTGATGCCGCCGGAGCAGGCACCGAGCATGTTCACGTCTTTGCTGCCGGTGATGGCGGTGACCACATCAACCGCTTCCTTGAGCGCTTCGATGTAGGTCGACAGACCCCATTCGCGCTGCTCCTTGGTCGGGTTGCGCCAGCTGACGATGAAGGTCTGCATGTTGTTGCGCAGGCAGAACCGCGCCAGGCTTTTTTCCGGGCTCAGGTCGAAAACGTAGAACTTGTTGATTTGCGGCGGTACCACCAGCAGTGGGCGTTCATGCACCTGCTCGGTGATCGGCTTGTACTGGATCAGCTCCAGCACGTCGTTGCGAAAGACCACCGCACCCTCGGTCACGCCAAGGGTCTTGCCGACCTCGAATGCGCCCATGTTGACCTGGCTCGGCATTCCGCCGTTATGCACCAGGTCCTTGGCCAGATGCGAGAGGCCATCGAGCAGGCTCTTGCCACCGGTTTCGAAGAAGCGCTTGACCGCCGCCGGGTTGGCCGCCGTGTTGGTCGGGGCGAAGGCCTCGGTCATGAGGTTGATCACGAAGTGCCCGCGGCTGACGTCCTTGGCCGGCAGGTTACTGTCGTCGATCCAGTCGTGGAGCTCCTTGCGCCACGCCAGGTAGGTTTGCAGATAACGTTTGTAGAGCGGGTTCTGGCTCCAGGCCGGATCCGCGAAGCGACGGTCATCGCTGGTCGGCAGCAGCTCGGATTTGCCGAGCAGCACGTTCTTGAGTTCAAGGCCGAAATGAGCGACATGCTTGGCGCTGTGAATCGGTTGCTTGATGGCCTGCCTGAGCACCATTCGAGCAGAAGCCAGTAGATCCTTTCCACGCAGTCCAACGACAGGATTCAGCCCCAAGGTGTTTTCCGAGGCTTGACTCTTCAAGTCATCGTTATTCTTGTTACTCATCTACGACGCTCCATTGTCCTGAGACGAGTACCGGGTCCTGCTGTGTAGTCACACAGCCAATGCCAGGTACTACTGCTCGGGGTGACCGTTAATACTGCATCGCTGCTTTTTTAATGCAGAGAGCACTGCAGGGAACTTGCCAGTTCCATTGGTTACCCGAGTTTAATTTTTTTCGCAAGCAGGCCAATCGGCGGCCCTGGAGCGGAGCATTCAAACAGATGAAATTAGAAAATGCCCTCTAAAGAGCAAGAGGCTCGGATTAGAGCATCAGCTTGACGACGGATTCGTTCGGGTCGCGGGTTTTTCCGGCGGCTTTTAGCTCGGCCAGATAATCTTCCCAGAGTGCGTCATAACGTCGCCCCAGTTCGTACAGATATTCCCAGGTGAACAAGCCGCTGTCGTGGCCGTCGTCGAAGGTCAGTTTCAGTGCGTACTGACCGGCCGGTTCTACTTTGGTCAGTCCTACGTTGATCTTGCCAAATTGCAGGATGGGTTTGCCGTGGCCCTGGACCTCGGCGGAAGGAGAATGCACGCGCAGGAACTCGGCGGGCAGGGTGTATTCCTCACCGGACGCGTATTTGAGCGACAGGGTTTTCGAGGCTTTGTGCAGCTTGATGTCGGTGGGGAGTTGGGTCATGAGCGCCGTTCCGTTATGGATGGAACCCTGTAGGAGCGAGCTTGCTCGCTCCTACAAGTATGGCTTACAGGATATAACGGGACAGGTCTTCGTTCTGCGCCAATTCACCGAGGTGGCTGTTGACGTAGTCGGCGTCGATCTGGATCACCTTGCCGTCATGGACACTGGCCAGGTCGCCGGCGCTGAACGACACCTCTTCGAGCAGGCGCTCGAGCAGGGTGTGCAGGCGACGGGCACCGATGTTTTCGGTTTTCTCGTTGACCTGCCAGGCGATCTCCGCGATGCGCTTGATCCCGCTCGGCTGGAACTCGATGTCCAGGCCTTCGGTTTTCAGCAGTGCGCAGTATTGCTCGGTGAGCGAGGCGTGAGGCTCGCTGAGGATGCGTTCGAAATCCTCGGGGCTCAGGGCCTTGAGTTCGACACGGATCGGCAGGCGGCCTTGCAGCTCAGGCACCAGGTCGCTCGGCTTGCTCAGGTGGAACGCACCGGAAGCAATGAACAGGATGTGGTCGGTCTTGACCATGCCCAGCTTGGTGTTGACGGTGCAGCCTTCGATCAGCGGCAGCAGGTCGCGCTGTACGCCTTCGCGGGACACATCGACGCCACCGGAATTACCGCGTTTGGCGACCTTGTCGATTTCGTCGATGAACACGATGCCATGCTGCTCGACTGCTTCCAGGGCCTTGGCCTTCAACTCTTCATCGTTGACCAGGCGGCTGGCTTCTTCGTCGCGCACCAGCTTGAGCGCTTCCTTGACCTTGAGCTTGCGGGCTTTCTTCTTGCCCTTGCCCATGTTGGCAAACAGGCTTTGCAGCTGGTTGGTCATTTCTTCCATGCCCGGTGGCGCGGAGATATCGACGCCGGCCATTTCGGCGACTTCGATTTCGATCTCCTTGTCATCCAGCTGACCTTCGCGCAGGCGCTTGCGGAACAGCTGGCGGGTGTTGGAGTCGGCAGTCGGGGCGTCGTCGCTGCTGAAGCCCATGCGTGCCGGTGGCAGCAGGGCGTCGAGGATGCGCTCTTCGGCGGCGTCTTCGGCGCGGTGGCGAACCTTGACGATTTCCTGCTCGCGCAGCAGCTTGATTGCAGCATCGGCCAGGTCACGAATGATCGACTCGACGTCGCGGCCGACATAGCCGACTTCGGTGAACTTGGTCGCTTCGACCTTGATGAACGGTGCATTGGCCAGTTTGGCCAGGCGACGGGCGATCTCGGTTTTACCGACGCCGGTCGGGCCGATCATCAGGATGTTCTTCGGCGTTACTTCAACGCGCAGCTCTTCAGGCAGCTGCATGCGGCGCCAGCGGTTGCGCAGGGCAATGGCGACGGCGCGCTTGGCATCGTCCTGGCCGATGATGTGGCGATTGAGTTCGTGGACGATTTCACGGGGAGTCATGGACATAGTATTTAAAGGACCTCAAGCAAGAATGAGCCGTGGTGCGGTGGCTGCACGGGCTTACTCGGCGCAGTCCTGCTCCTCAATGGTCTGAGTGTGATTGGTGAATACGCAGATGTCGGCGGCGATGCCGAGGGCGGTTTCGACGATTTCCCGGGCCGACAGATCGGTTTTCTTCAGCAGCGCGCTGGCAGCGGCCTGGGCGTAACCGCCGCCGGAACCCATGGCGATCAGGCCTTCTTCGGGTTCAACCACATCGCCGTTGCCGGTGATGATCAGGGAGGCGTCTTTGTTGGCGACCGCGAGCATGGCTTCAAGGCGGCTCAGGGAGCGGTCGGTGCGCCATTCTTTGGCGAGTTCGACGGCGGCACGGACCAAATGGCCCTGATGCTTTTCAAGCTGGCCTTCGAAACGTTCGAAGAGGGTAAAGGCGTCGGCGGTGGCACCGGCAAAACCGGCAATGACCTGGCCGTGGTACAGGCGGCGAACTTTTTTCGCGTTGCCTTTCATCACGGTATTACCAAGGGAAACCTGGCCGTCGCCGCCCATGACGACTTTGCCGTGGCGGCGAACTGAAACGATGGTGGTCAAGGGAAGAGTCTCCACGCAGCGGGGCGAAAATGCCTTATGCAAACTCATATGGGGGTGGTGGAGCGTTTTTCAACTGTAGGGCGGGAGAGGGGACGAGTGGTGTGTTGCGATGGTGATAGGTTGTCGCTGAAACAATTGTGGCGAGGGAGCTTGCTCCCGCTTGGCTGCGAAGTAGCCACAAACCCGGTCTATGCGGTCTACCTGATGGACCGCAAATGCAGGTTTTGGGAGTGCTGCGCACTCCAGCGGGAGCAAGCTCCCTCGCCACAGGGAGCGTTATCGGCTTTGGCGTTGTTGTAACAACAGATTGCTGAAACCGGCGCCAGCCAGTTGTTTCTGGGCCGTGGTCAGTTGTTCGCGGTTGCTGAACGGTCCGACCAGTACTCGATACCAGGTTTCGTCCTTCACCGTGCCGGACTCAACCGCCACGGCCTGGCCCAGCAGGATGATCTGCGCCCGAACCTTGTCCGCATCAGTCTCTTTGCGGAACGAGCCAGCCTGCAGGAAAAACTTCGTCACAGGCGCAGCCTTGACCGGCGGCGCAGGAGGCGGAGTAATCCCGGCCAAGGCAGCCTGGGCGCGAGCCGTGTCGATCTTCGCCGCTTCGGCCGGGGTGACCGGCGTGGTCGGGATGGCCGGCACTTGCGGCGTCGGCAGGGTTTTTTCCGGCACGGCATCCGGCGGCACGATGACTTCCGATTCCGGCAGCAAGGTGTAGAAGTCGTACTTCGGCTTCACCGGTTGCGTCGGGCTCGGCGGGGTCTTGTTGGCCTCGGCGATCTTGCTGGCTTTCTGCTGTTGCTGTTGCTCGACTTTTTCACGCTTGACCGTGTCGCTGCCTTTGCCCGGTTCCAGCTTCATCAGGAATACGATGAAGGCGCCGACCGTCAGGCCGATGGCCATCCACAGCCAGCCCGGGATCGGTTGCTTTGCAGGAGCTTGGTAACGGCTGGCGCCACGTTTGGGTGCAGGTTTTTTCTTGGCAGCCAACTTACATACGCTCCAGAGTTTCCAGGCCCAAGAGTTCCAGGCCTTGCTTGAGGGTGCGTCCGGTCAGCGCGGCGAGGCGCAGGCGGCTCTGCATTTGTGCCGGGGTATCGGCGGCGAGGATCGGGCAGTTCTCGTAGAAGCTGGAGAACAGGCCGGCGACGTCGTACAGGTAAGTGCAAAGGATGTGCGGGGTGCCTTTTTCGGACACGTTGTTCAGGATCTCGCCAAACTGCGCGAGCTTCGCCGCCAGTTCGTGTTCGTGTGCCGCTTCCAGAACGATCTGGCCGTCGACTTCGCTGAAGTCCTTGCCGAGCTTGCGGAACACGCCGGCCACGCGAGTGTAGGCGTACAGCAGGTACGGCGCGGTGTTGCCTTCGAAGTTGAGCATAAGGTCGAAGTTGAAGCTGTAGTCACTGGTGCGATGCTTGGACAGGTCGGCGTATTTCACTGCGCCGATGCCCACCACCTTGGCGATGTTGCGCAACTCGGCTTCGGCCAGCTCCGGGTTCTTGTCCTTGACCAGGGTGTAGGCGCGCTCCTGGGCTTCGGTCAGCAGGTCGATCAGCTTCACGGTGCCGCCATCACGGGTCTTGAACGGACGACCGTCAGCGCCGTTCATGGTGCCGAAGCCCATGTGTTCCATTTCCATCGGATGGGTCACGAAACCGGCCTTGCGCGCCACGGCGAACACTTGCTGGAAGTGCAGGGCCTGACGCTGGTCGACGAAGTACAGCGCGCGATCGGCCTTCAGCTTGCCGCTGCGGTAGCGCACGGCCGCCAGGTCGGTGGTGGCGTAGAGGTAGCCGCCGTCAGCCTTGACGATGATCACCGGCAGCGGGTCGCCGTCGGCGTTCTTGAACTCGTCGAGGAACACGCACTGTGCGCCGTTGCTCTCGACCAGCATGCCCGCCGCTCTCAGATCGTTGACCACGTTGATCAGGTCGTCGTTGTAGGCGCTTTCGCCCATCACGTCGGCCATGGTCAGTTTGACGTTGAGCAGTTCGTAGATCTTCTGGCAGTGGGACAGCGAGATGTCCTTGAACTTGGTCCACAGTGCCAGGCAATCGGCGTCGCCGGCCTGCAACTTGACCACCAGGCCACGGGCGCGGTCGGCGAACTCTGCGGATTCGTCGAAGCGTTGCTTGGCGGCGCGGTAGAAGTTCTCCAGGTCCGACAGCTCGTCGCTGGTGATCGGGTTTTCCTGCAGGTAAGCCATCAGCATGCCGAACTGAGTGCCCCAGTCGCCGACGTGGTTCTGACGGATCACGGTGTCGCCGAGGAATTCCAGTACACGGGCCACGCCGTCGCCGATGATGGTCGAGCGCAGGTGGCCGACGTGCATCTCTTTGGCCAGGTTCGGTGCCGACAGGTCAACCACGGTGCGCTGCACCGGGCCGGCCTTGCGCACGCCGATGTGGGCGTCGGCCAGGGCGGCGTCCAGGCGGGTCGCCAGGGCGTCGGTGTTCTGGAAGAAGTTCAGGAAGCCTGGGCCGGCGATTTCGGTCTTGGCGACATTTTCGTCAGCCGGCAGTGCGGCAATGATTTTTTCCGCCAGATCGCGGGGCTTCATGCCGGCCGGCTTGGCCAGCATCATGGCGATGTTGCTGGCGAAATCGCCGTTCTTCTTGTCGCGGGAGTTTTCCACCTGGATCGCCGGCGACAGGCCTTCAGGCAACACACCTTCGTTGACGAGTTGGGTGATGGCTTGTTGGATCAGCTGGCGAATGGTGTCTTTCATGGTCTTCTCTTTCGACCGCAGGCGCGGCGGCGCATCATGCGCTGGTGGAAAAACTGGGCATTATCCGTTGCGAAGACGGGCTTGCCAACCATAGCAGGCAGGATATGGATGTGTGGTGACAAAAGGGGCAAAGATCGCAGCCTTCGGCAGCTCCTACGCTGATCGCGCTTTTCTGTAGGAGCTGCCGAAGGCTGCGATCTTTTAAACTTTCAATACAAATCGACTGGATCGACATCCAAAGACCAGCGCACCGCTCGTCCGCTCGGCATCTGCTCCAGCGCCAGCAACCAACTGGCCAGCAATCGATGCAAGGGTGCCCGCGCCGTAGCCTGTACCAACAGCTGCGCACGATAACGCCCGGCCCGGCGCTCCATCGGTGCCGGGACCGGTCCCAGTAATTCGATCCCCGTCAGATTCTGCTCGGCCAGCAATCGCTCCGCCTCGCTGCAAGCCTCATCCAGGAAGCCTTCGGCCTGACCCGGTTTGTGCGCCTCGGCCCGCAGCAGCGCCAGGTGCGCAAACGGCGGCAATCCGGCCGCACGGCGTTCGCTCAAGGCCTGTTCGGCGAAGGCGAAATAGCCTTGCTCGGTCAATTGCACCAGCAGCGGATGGTCGGCCAGGTGCGTCTGAATAATCACTTTGCCCGGCTCTTCGGCGCGACCTGCGCGGCCGGCGACCTGCACGATCAGTTGAGCCATGCGCTCGCTGGCGCGGAAGTCGCCGGAGAACAGGCCACCGTCGGCGTCGAGGATCGACACCAGTGTCACCCGTGGAAAGTGGTGACCTTTGGCAAGCATCTGCGTGCCGATCAGGATGCACGGCTGGCCTTTTTGAATGGTCGCGAACAACTGGTTCATCGCATCCTTGCGCGATGTGCTGTCGCGGTCGACCCGCAGCACCGGATAGTCCGGGAACAGAATCGCCAAGCGCTCCTCGGCCCGTTCGGTGCCGGCGCCAACGGGGCGCAGATCGACCTTGTTGCACTTCGGGCACTGGCGCGGCACGCGTTCGACGTAGCCGCAATGGTGGCAGCGCAGCTCGCCGTAACGCTGGTGCACGGTCATCCGCGCATCACAGCGCTGGCACTCGGACATCCAGCCGCAGTCATGACATAGCAGGGTCGGGGCGAAGCCGCGGCGGTTGAGGAACACCAGGACCTGCTGCCCGGCAGCCAGGGTCTGGCCGATGGCTTGTTGCATCGGCCCGGAAATGCCGCTGTCCAGCGGGCGACTTTTGACATCCAGACGCAGGAAACGCGGCTGTTTGGCGCCGCCGGCTCGCTCGTTCAAGCGCAGCAGCCCATAGCGGCCGGTGTAGGCATTGTGCAGGCTTTCCAGCGAAGGGGTGGCGGAGCCGAGGACAATCGGGATGTTTTCCTGTCGCGCCCGCACCAACGCAAGGTCGCGGGCGTGGTAGCGCAAACCTTCCTGCTGTTTATAGGAACCGTCGTGCTCTTCGTCGATGATGATCAGGCCGGGGTTCTTCATCGGTGTGAACAGGGCCGAGCGGGTGCCGATGATGATGTCGGCCTCACCGTCCCGGGCGGCCAGCCAAGCCTCAAGGCGTTCGCGGTCATTGACCGCCGAATGGATCAGTGCGATACGGGCATTGAAACGCTGCTCGAAGCGCGCCAGGGTCTGCGGGCCGAGGTTGATTTCCGGGATCAGCACCAGCGCCTGCTTGCCGGCCTCGAGGGTTTCGCGGATCAACTGCAGATAGACTTCGGTCTTGCCGCTGCCGGTGACACCGGCCAGCAGGAACGCGTGATAACTGTCGAAGCCGGCGCGAATCGCCTCATAGGCGGCACGCTGCTCCGGGTTCAGCGGGAGTTCCGGTTGCGCCAGCCAGTGTTCGTGGCGTGCGCCCGGGGCGTGCCGGCGGATCTCGACCTGCACCAAATCCTTGGCCAGCAGCAAATCCAGGCTGTCCTTGCTCAGCATCAGTTTGCTCAGCAATTGATGGGCGACGCCATGGGGATGCTGGGCCAGCGTGGCCAGGGCTTCGCGCTGGCGCGGGGCGCGGGCGATGCGCGGGTCATCGAGGCTGGCCCCCGGCGCGGCGGACCAGAAACGCTCCTGGCGCGCTTCGGCCAGTTCACCCTGGCGCAGCAACACCGGCAGTGCCCAGCTCAAGGTGTCGCCGAGGCTGTGCTGGTAATACTGGGAGGTCCACAGGCACAGCTTGAACAGCGCGGGCGGCAGCGGTGGCGTAGCGTCGAGCAGGGCCAGGGCCGGCTTGAGTTTCTCGACCGGCACTTCGCTGGTGTCGGTGACTTCCACCAGAATACCGATCATCTCGCGTCGACCGAACGGCACCCGCAGGCGCATGCCAGGGTGCAACTGGGCGCGCAGGATGCCGGCCGGTGCGCGGTAGTCGAACAGGCGGCGCAGCGGCGAAGGCAGGGCGAGGCGCAAAATGGCGTCGGGCACGCGGGGGATCTCGATCAACAAACAATAGGGGGGCGTGACATATAACCTGTAGGAGTGAGCCTGCTCGCGATAGCAATCTTGCAGTCAACATTGCGGCGACTGGCAGACCGCTATCGCGAGCGGGCTCACTCCTACAGGGGATCGCGTATTGGGCCGGGAGCCTAGCAGACGACCGGTTTGAGGGACAGCTTGCGTGAATGGGATTGTCTGGTAGAATCCGCGGCCTAATTACGTGCGGTATTCAACAATAGTGTTGGGTGGCGGCACGCTAGCCTGAGGAAGACACCATGAAAGCTGATATCCATCCAGAATACCCAGCAGTTGCTGTTACCTGCAGCTGCGGCAACAAGTTCGAAACCCGTTCGACCTTCGGCAAAGCCCTGGCGATCGACGTTTGCAACGAATGCCACCCGTTCTACACCGGTAAGCAGAAGACTCTGGACACTGGCGGCCGCGTTCAGCGCTTCGCCGACCGTTTCGGTGCTTTCGGCGCGAAAAAGGCCTAAGGCCAATCAACTTGGGAAGCCGTTCCGGTTTTTCCATGCTGATGAAAAAGGCGTCCCTCGCGGGCGCCTTTTTTATGTCCGCGATTTGGCTATCCAGCGCCCAGGCGTTTTGCCCGGCGCCAAGCGGCCTGACGCCCGTCGCGGTGCAGCGGGTGGTGGACGGCGACACCCTGCGCCTGAGCGATGGCCGCAGCGTGCGCATGATCGGCTTGAACACACCGGAGCTAGGCAAGAGTGGCCGCTCCGACGAACCGTTCGCCGTGGTCGCGCGCAAGCGACTCGAAGCCCTGGTGGCGGCGAGTGACGGGCAGGTTGGTTTGCTGCCCGGCAAAGAAAGCAAAGACCATTACGGCCGCACCCTGGCCCATGTCTACGGTGCCGATGGTGCCAACCTTGAAGCGCAAATGCTCGCCGAAGGCCTGGGGTTTCAGGTGGCCGTGGCGCCGAATGTCGATCTGGTTACCTGTCAGCAAGCCGCAGAAAGCAGCGCTCGGCAGGCCGGGCTCGGTGTGTGGCGCCAGTCTCCTGTACTGAAAGCGGATCAGATCAATGCTTCCGGTTTCGCCGTGCTCAGCGGTCGTGTGAGCAAGGTGCAACGCAATCGCGGCGGGGTTTGGATCGAATTGCAGGATTCAGTTGTATTGAAGGTTGCGCCCAATCTGCTGGGGCGGTTCGATGCAGCCTCGCTGGAAAGGCTCGAAGGCAAGCAGATCGAGGCGCGCGGTTGGGTGCTGGATCGTTCGCGACGTGGCGGACTGAAAGAAGGTCAGGCGCGCTGGATGTTGCCCTTGACCGACCCGGCGATGCTTCAAGTCGTGCAGTGATTAAAAGTTGTAGACATTTTTTCTATCGATTGTGAACAGTAGATCCCTTGTGTTCCGCGGCTCTTGGCCCAAAGTCGTAGGGCCGGGCGCTTGACAGGGGTGACCGGTCAGTCTTGTGGGGACTTTGCGAGGCGCGTATCCTCGCTGACCAGTCTGTCCAACAGTAAAAGCGGAATGCCAAAATGTCTGATCTGAAAACTGCCGCTCTCGAATATCACGCCAATCCTCGTCCAGGGAAGCTGAGTGTCGAGCTCACCAAGGCCACTGCTACCGCTCGCGACCTGTCGCTGGCCTACAGCCCGGGCGTAGCCGAACCAGTCCGTGAGATCGCCCGCGATCCTGAACTGGCCTACAAGTACACCGGCAAAGGCAACCTGGTTGCAGTCATTTCCGATGGCACCGCGATTCTCGGTCTGGGTAACCTCGGCCCATTGGCTTCCAAGCCAGTGATGGAAGGTAAAGGCGTACTGTTCAAGCGCTTCGCCGGCATCGACGTTTTCGACATCGAAGTCGACTCCGAAAGCCCGCAAGCCTTCATCGACACCGTCAAGCGCATCTCCATCACCTTCGGTGGCATCAACCTGGAAGACATCAAGGCACCAGAGTGCTTTGAAATCGAACGCGCTCTGATCGAGCAGTGCGATATTCCGGTATTCCACGATGACCAGCACGGCACCGCTATCGTGACCGCCGCCGGCATGATCAACGCCCTGGAAATCGCTGGCAAAACCCTGCCGGAAGCCAAGATCGTCTGCCTGGGTGCCGGCGCTGCCGCTATCTCCTGCATGAAGTTGCTGGTGAGCATGGGCGCCAACATCGAAAACATCTACATGGTCGACCGTACCGGCGTGATCCACTCCGGCCGTGACGACCTGAACCAGTACAAGGCTGTGTTCGCTCACGCGACCGACAAGCGCACCCTGGCTGAAGCCCTGCAAGGTGCTGACGTGTTCGTTGGCCTGTCCGGCCCGAACCTGCTGAGCGCTGAAGGCCTGCTGGCGATGGCGCCGAACCCGATCGTGTTCGCCTGCTCCAACCCTGATCCGGAAATTTCCCCGGAGCTGGCGCACGCTACCCGTAGCGACGTGATCATGGCCACCGGTCGTTCCGACTACCCGAACCAGGTCAACAACGTACTGGGCTTCCCGTTCATCTTCCGTGGTGCTCTGGACGTTCGCGCCAAGCGCATCAACGAAGAAATGAAAGTGGCTGCGGCCAATGCCCTGCGTGAACTGGCCAAGCTGCCAGTACCTCAGGAAGTGTGCGACGCCTACGGCGGTGTCAAGCTGGAATTCGGTCGTGAGTACATCATTCCGAAGCCAATGGATGCCCGTCTGATCACCCTGATCTCCGATGCCGTGGCCAAAGCCGCGATCGAGACTGGTGTGGCGACCCTGCCGTATCCGAAGAACTACCCGCTCAAAAGCGTGGATGATGTGTTCAACGGATAAAAGCAGTCGCCCATAAAAACCCCCAGCCAAGTGCTGGGGTTTAATGAGATGGTCAGCCTGACCGAGAAGCCCTGCAGGTTTACGCTTGCAGGGCTTTTCTCGTTTTCGGGCGGAGGATCTCTCATGAACACGATGACACTTCTCGGTATCGACATTGGCAAACACAGTTTCCACCTGCATGGCCAGGACGCCAGAGGCCATCAGGTATTGCGCAAAAAAACCAACCGCAGCCAGTTGCTCAGCACATTGGCCCAACTGCCAGCCTGCACGGTGGTGATGGAGTCCTGCGGCGGCGCCCACTGGCTGGCTCGACAGATCGGTGCATTGGGCCACGAGGTGAAGCTGATCGCCCCGCAGTACGTCAAACCGTTCGTCAAAGGCAACAAAAACGACTTCATTGATGCCGAAGCGATTTGCGAGGCGGCGAGCCGCCCCGCGATGCGCTTCTGCTCGATCAAAACCGAAGAGCAGCAAACGCTTTCAGCCCTGCACCGTGTTCGTGATTCATTGATTGGCCATCGCACCGAGGCGACTAATCAGATCCACGGTTTTCTGTTGGAGTTCGGGATCAGCCTGCCTGTTGGGGTCACTGCGTTGCACCGCGTGCCAGCGTTGCTGGATGACCCACAACACCCGGTTCCATTGCGCCTCAAGGGCCTGGTGATGCGCCTCTATTATCAAATCCAACAGCTTAATGATGAAATCAAGGACATCGAGTCCGGCTTGAAGCAGCAGTTGGAAGAAGACGATGCCGCGCGTCGCTTGCAGAGTATTCCAGGCATCGGCCCGATTACTGCCAGCGCGCTGCTGGCGGATATAGGGGACGCATCGAATTATCGCAGTGGACGTGATTTCGCGGCTTCGTTGGGGTTGGTGCCGAAGCAGCATTCAACCGGCGGAAAGACAGTGCTGCTGGGGATTACAAAACGCGGCGATAAGCACATACGCCGGCTACTGGTGCAGGGTGCGCGGGCCATCATGCAACATATCGACAAGCGTGAAGACGCCCTTGGACCTTGGGTTCGAGAGCTGCTGACGCGTCGCCACTCCAATGTCGTCGCGTGCGCGCTGGCGAACAAACTGGCGCGAATCGTGTGGGCGGTACTGGCCAAAGGCGGCCAGTACGACCCACATCCGAACGCTTGAACGTACAGCTTTGCCACCGGCTTTTGCGACGTCACTGACTGATGACAGTAAACGGCAAACGGCCCGACTGAGAACCTGGCAATAAAATCAGCTTTAGAGGCTGAGGGTTTTTTCAGGACAGTCGGGAGCGGCTACTCATCGAGGGCCGAGCGTTGTTACAGCAACGCTCACAACGAGCCCGGATACATTAGCGCAAGCCAGCTTTACCGAAAACAGCCTATGGGGTTGCAGGAGATGGGCTGACCATACATTTTATGGGCTCAAAGCGGCAAGTTACAAGCTGCAAGTTAAAAGCAGGTGCGGGCCACTAGCTTCCTCTTGTGGCTTGCAGCTTGCAGCTGCTGCTCTAGAACAAATCGATCGGCGCCGCTTCATCCGCTGGCAGCGGGCTGCCAGGTGCCAGGCCGTTGCCCAGTTCGTTCCCCGACGGTGGCGTATCTTCGACCTTGAACAGTTCGAAGTAGGCCCCAGGCGTGCCCGGGCTGGCCGCGCGGCCGCTGATCGGGTCGACTCGCAGGCTGAGGATGCCTTCGGGCTCCGGTTGCGTATGTGGCGGTTTGCCTTTGAGCGCGGCGCCCATGTAGTTCATCCAGATCGGCAACGCGACGGTGCCGCCAAATTCCTTGCGACCCAGGCTTTCCGGTTGATCGAAACCGGTCCACACGGTCGTCACGTAATCGGCGTTGTAGCCGGAGAACCAGGCGTCCTTGGATTCGTTGGTCGTACCGGTCTTGCCGGCAATGTCAGGGCGGCCCAAGGCCAGTGCACGACGACCGGTGCCGAGCTTGATCACGTCCTCAAGCATGCTGTTGAGGATGTACGTGGTGCGCCCGTCAACGATGCGTTCGGCCACGGCGGGTGCTTGTGGCGCCTGCGTAGCACCCGGGGCTTCGCCCTGCGTTGCGTTGACCGTGAAGGCTTGAGGGGCGCTTGGCGCGGCAATGCCATCGCTGGCGGCGCCGCCCTGAGGCACGGTCGGCGGGTTGGCGACGAACAGCGTGTCGCCGTTGCGGCTTTCGATCTTGTCGATGATGAACGGGGTGATCTTGTAGCCGCCGTTGGCGAAGGTGCTCCAGCCAGTGGCGATTTCCATTGGCGTCAGGGTCGCGGTGCCCAGCGCCAGGGACAGGTTGGGTGGCAGGTCCTGTTTGTTGAAACCGAAGCGCGTGATGTAGTCGATGGTCTTGCCGACGCCCATCGCTTGCAGCAAGCGGATCGACACCAGGTTGCGCGACTTGTACAGCGCTTCACGCAGGCGAATCGGGCCGAGGAAGGTGTTGGTGTCGTTCTTCGGACGCCAGACCTTGTCCAGGTACTCGTCGACGAACACGATCGGTGCGTCGTTCACCAGGCTGGAGGCGGTGTAGCCGTTATCCAGTGCGGCGGCGTAGACGAACGGTTTGAAGCTCGAGCCCGGCTGGCGCTTGGCCTGCAATGCGCGGTTGTAGTTGCTCTGCTCGAAGGCGAAACCGCCGACCAGCGAACGAATGGCGCCGTTCTGTGGGTCCAGGGACACCAGTGCGCCCTGGGCTTGCGGGATCTGGCTGAACTTGAGCGAATTGTCCGGCTGACGCTGCACGCGAATCAGGTCACCGACCTGGGCCACGTCCGAGGGTTGTTTCGGGTTGGCGCCCATGCTGTTGGTATTCAGGAACGGCCGGGCCCACTTCATGGTGTCCCAGTTCACGTGTTCCTGGCCGGTGCGGGTCAGCACTTGCAGGCCGTTCTTGTCGACCTGGGTCACGATGGCCGGTTCCAGGCCGCTGATGGTGCGTTGTTTGGTCAGCTCGGTTGCCCAGGCTTCGCGAGTCTTGCCTGGCAGTCGCGAGTCAGGCCCGCGATAGCCGTGACGCTGGTCGTAGGTCATCAGGCCTTCGTGGACCGCGGTGTTGGCCAGTTCCTGGAGGTCGCTCGGCACCGTGGTGGTGACGCGGAAGCCTTCGGTATACGCGTCGCTGCCATAACGTCCGACCATTTCGGCGCGGGCCATTTCGGCGATGTACGGGGCGTTCACTTCCGGCGTCGGCACGTGATAGCTGGCGTTCAGCGGCTCGTTGACTGCAGTGGTGTAGTCGGCCTCGCTGATTTTTCCGAGCTTGTACATGCGGCCCAGGATCCAGTCGCGGCGCTCCTTGCTGCGCGCCGGGTTGGCCAGCGGGTTGAAGCGCGACGGCGCCTTGGGCAGGCCGGCGATCATCGCCATCTGCGCCAGGCTGACATCGCGGATCGATTTGCCGTAATAGACCTGCGCCGCCGCCTCGATGCCGTAGGCACGGTTACCCAGATAGATCTTGTTGACGTACAGCTCGAGGATCTCGTCCTTGGTCAGCTGGCGTTCGATCTGCAGAGCCAGGAGGATTTCGGTGGTCTTGCGCGAAAAGCTGCGTTCGCTGGACAGGAAGAAGTTCTTCGCCACCTGCATGGTGATCGTGCTGCCGCCGGACTGGATGTGTCCGCTTTTGACCAGCTGGGTCGCGGCACGCATCAGGCTGCTCGGATCGACGCCATAGTGGTTGGCGAAATTGTCGTCTTCAGCACTTAGTAACGCATTGATGAAGTTGGGGGGAATGTCGGCGAAACGGATCGGTGTACGGCGCATTTCGCCAAATTCTGCGATCAACTTGTTATCGCTGCTGTAGACCCGCAAAGGGATCTGCAACTGGATGCTTCTCAGCGCCTCCACGGACGGAAGTCCGGGACTAAGGTAGAGGTACGCCCCGCTCAGACCCAGAAGGAGTCCGCAGAAAACCGCGACGATGGACCAACCGAAAAACTTCAGCAGACGAATCAAGGCTTTTGGATATCCAGGGTAAAAAATGAATTGGGCAACAGGGTTCAGGCTAAATGAGAACGACCCGCGCTTGAGCAAATGCGGAAAAAAACGCTGGGCATTATAAGCATTTTTCTGATCGGGAGCGTGGCTGGCGCTGCTGTCAAGACGGGCGGATTGAACGCAATGGACATTGCAGAGTCCGTAACTCACGGAAAGTCATAGGGAATTGGTAGTGCCAGGACTCTTCAACAAAAAATCCAATACGCTGCTGGGCATCGATATCAGCTCCACCTCGGTAAAACTTCTGGAGTTGAGCCGTCAGGGTGAGCGTTTTCGAGTCGAGGCGTATGCGGTCGAGCCGTTGCCGATCGGCGCGGTGATCGAAAAGAATATCGCCGAGCTCGAAGGCGTGGGGCTGGCCCTTGCGCGTGCGCTGGCCAAGGCCAGAACCGGCCTCAAGAACGTGGCCGTGGCCGTGGCGGGCTCGGCGGTGATCACCAAGACCATCGAGATGGAGGCCGGTCTATCCGAGGACGAGATGGAAAGCCAGCTGAAGATCGAGGCTGACCAGTACATTCCTTATCCCCTGGACGAAGTTGCGATCGACTTTGAAGTCCAGGGCACCTCCGGACGCAATCCCGAGCGCGTCAACGTGCTGCTCGCCGCTTGTCGCAAGGAAAATGTCGAAGTCCGCGAGGCGGCCCTGGCCCTGGCGGGGCTGACCGCCCGTGTGGTCGATGTCGAAGCCTACGCGCTGGAGCGTTCATTCGAATTGCTGGCCAGCCGGCTCACGGTTTCCGGGGAACCTTCGACGGTTGCAGTGGTGGACATCGGCGCCACCATGACCACCCTGAGCGTGCTGCACAACGGGCGGATCATCTACACCCGCGAGCAACTGTTCGGCGGACGGCAGTTGACCGAGGAAATCCAGCGTCGCTATGGCCTGACGCTGGAGCAGGCGGGGTTGGCGCAAAAAAAGGGCGGTCTGCCGGGTGACTATGCCGGTGAGGTCTTGCAGCCATTTTGCGAGGCGCTGGTGCAGCAGGTGTCGCGCTCGTTGCATTTCTTCTTTGCCTCCGGCCAGTACAGCGCCGTCGACCATGTCCTGTTGGCCGGCGGTACCGCGTCGATCCCGGGGCTGGACCGTTTGATCGAGCAGCAATTGGGCACGCCGACCCAGGTCGCGAACCCTTTTTGCGAAATGACTCTGGGCAGCAAGGTCAATGGTGCTGCCCTGGCGAGTGATGCCCCGGCGTTGATGATCGCCTGCGGTCTGGCCCTCAGGAGCTTCGACTGATGGCACGGATCAACCTTTTACCCTGGCGCGAGGAGCGGCGTGAAGTTCGCCGCAAGCGCTTCCTGCTGGTCCTGGTGGCGGCAATGGTGGGTGCGATGGGTGCGGTGCTGGTCGCGAACCAGGTCATCAGCGGTGCCATCGACCGGCAAGTCGCCCGTAACGATTACATCGGCAAGCAAGTCGCCGTGATCGATGAACGGATCACCCAGATCAATGATCTCAAGGCGCGTCGTCAGCAATTGGTCGAGCGCATGGATGTCATCCAGGACCTGCAAGGTAATCGCCAAATCAGCGGGCGGATATTTGACCAGTTAGCGCGAGCCCTGCCCGATGGCGTGTATTTCACCGAGGTGAAAATGAGCGCAAAGACCTTGTCCATCACCGGCGCTGCTCAATCCAACAACCGTGTTTCAGAATTGATGCGCAACCTCGAGGCATCAGACTGGTTCGATGCGCCGAGCCTGACCGAAGTCAAGGCCAGGGCTGCGGGTCAGGTGGAGCAGGCCAACGTCTTCCAGTTGACCGTTCGCCAGACTCAGCCCGCAAAACCGGAGGAGGGCAAATGAGCCTGTCCGAATGGTTCGAAGGGCTGCGCGAGATCGACATCAATGACCTGGATACCAGCAACATGGGTTCCTGGCCGCCGGCGATCAAGTTTCTGGTGGCTGGTTTGCTCGTGCTTCTGGTGATGACCTTTGGCTATAGCTTTTCCACCCGCGACCTTGTGAGCCAGCTCGATCTCAAGCGCGAGGAAGAGTCGACTCTCAAGGAGCAGTTCGCCGGCAAAGCCCGCATGGCGGCAAATCTGGATCTCTACACCCAGCAGTTGAAGGAGATGGAGAACGCCTTCGACGTACTGCTGCGACAACTGCCCAGCGACACCGAAGTGCCCGGCTTGCTGGAAGACATCACGCGTACGGGCCTCGGCAGCGGCCTGGAGTTTGAAGAGATCAAGTTGCTGCCGGAGGTCGCCCAGCCGTTCTACATCGAACTGCCGATCCAGATCACAGTCACCGGGGATTACCACGACCTGGCCACCTTCGTCAGTGGTGTGGCCGGGTTGCCGCGAATCGTCACCTTGCACGATTTCGACCTTGCCCCCGTCAGCCCCAAGGGTGGCCCGAAGCTGCGCTTGATCATCCTCGCCAAGACCTACCGCTACAACGACAAGGGACAGCATCAATGAGCCCGGCACGTTGTTTTTCGGTGGTGGTGTTGCTGTCTGCCCTGTCCGGTTGTGGCGCAGGTGATGACTACACCGATCTGGACGCGTACATGAACGAAATGCGCCTGCACGGGCCGGGGAAGATTGAACCAACGCCGGTATTCCAGTCTCACCCGGCATTCACTTACAACGCGACGAATCTGCGTAGCCCGTTTTCGCCGCAGATCAGCACTGATCTGGTAGCCCGGCGGCGGGGTTCGCATGACGTCAAACCCGACCCGGGTCGGGTCAGGCAGTACCTCGAAGGCTTCAACATCGAGCAGTTTGAAATGGTCGGCACCCTTTCCAATGCAACGGGCTCCTATGCCCTGTTGCGCGGGGCGGGTGGGGTGCACCGGCTGAAAGTCGGCGATTACCTGGGGCGTAACGACGGACGGATCGTTGCGATCAGCGGCTCTCAAGTCGATGTGGTTGAAATTGTCCCTGATGGTCAGGGGGCGTGGCTGGAGCGCCCCCGGACCATTTCCTTGAAAGAGCACTCATAGTGGAACTCCAATAATGAACAGGATTCTTTCCACCGTCGGCCTTTCGCTATGGATAGCGTTGTTGTCGCCGATGGTGCAAGCGGCCAATCTCAAGGCGCTGGATGTCGCTGCGCTGCCGGGTGACCGTGTCGAGTTGAAGTTGTCATTCGATGCACCGCCCCCGGTGCCCCACGGCTACACGACGGATTCGCCGGCCCGGATTGCCCTGGATTTGCCGGGTGTCACCAGTCAGTTGGCCAGCAAGACTCGCGATCTCGGCAGTGGAAATGCCCGTAGTGCGACGGTGGTGGAAGCCCGGGACCGTACGCGATTGATCATCAACCTGACCCAGCCGGCCCCGTATGACTCGCGAATTGAAGGCAACAATTTGCTGGTAGTTGTCGGCCAGGGAGTCAAACCGTCGACATCCAGGCCGGCGGTTACCGCAACGTCGGTCCCGGCACGAGCCGCCGCGACGGCAGGCAAGGCCATTCGGGGGGTGGATTTCCAGCGGGGAACCCAGGGCGAAGGCAACGTGGTGATCGATTTGTCGGATCCATCGATTGCGCCCGACATACAAGAGCGCGAGGGCAAGATCATCGTCGGGTTTGCCAAAACCCGATTGCCCGAGCCATTGCGCGTGCGTCTGGACGTGAAGGATTTCGCCACGCCAGTGCAGTTCGTCAATGCCAGCGCGAGCGGAGATCGAGCCGTCATCAGCATTGAGCCCGGCGGCACGTTCGATTACTCGACCTATCAGACTGACAATAAGCTCACGGTCAGCGTTCGCCCGGCGACGGTCGACGAGCTGCAAAAGCGCAATGTCGGGCAACAGGCCTACAGCGGCGAGAAGCTATCGCTGAATTTCCAGGACATCGATGTGCGCTCGGTGCTGCAGCTGATCGCCGATTTCACCAACCTCAATCTGGTGGCCAGCGACACGGTCCAGGGGGGAATTACCCTGCGCCTGCAGAACGTACCGTGGGATCAGGCGCTGGATCTGGTGCTGAAAACCAAGGGGCTGGACAAGCGCAAGGTCGGCAATGTCCTGCTTGTTGCGCCGGCCGATGAAATTGCTGCCCGTGAGCGTCAGGAGCTCGAATCACAGAAGCAGATTGCCGATCTGGCGCCGTTGCGTCGGGAGCTGTTGCAGGTCAATTACGCCAAGGCGGCGGACATCGCCAAGCTCTTCCAGTCGGTGACCAGTGCCGAAGCGAAACCCGACGAACGGGGGTCGATCACCGTCGATGAGCGCACCAACAACATCATTGCCTACCAGACCCAGGACCGGCTGGACGAGCTGCGCAGGATTGTCACGCAACTGGATATCCCGGTGCGTCAGGTGATGATCGAGGCGCGCATTGTCGAGGCCAACGTCGACTATGACAAAAGCCTCGGGGTGCGCTGGGGCGGCTCGATACAGAACAAGGGCAACTGGAACACCTCCGGCGTCAGCAACGGACTCAATGGGTCATCGACCATCGGAACGCTCGGCAGTACCAGCACCAATTCGCCGTTCGTCGACATGGGTGTAGCCAACAATACCTCGGGAATCGGCATCGCGTTCATCACCGATAACGTCTTGCTGGACCTGGAGCTGACGGCCATGGAAAAAACCGGCAACGGGGAAATCGTCTCGCAGCCCAAGGTGGTCACGTCCGACAAGGAAACCGCGAAAATCCTCAAGGGCACCGAGATTCCCTATCAGGAGGCCAGTTCCAGCGGCGCGACTTCGGTGTCGTTCAAGGAGGCTTCGCTTTCGCTGGAGGTGACGCCGCAGATCACGCCCGACAACCGGATCATCATGGAGGTCAAGGTCACCAAGGACGAGCCGGATTACCTCAACAAGGTCCAGGATGTACCGCCCATCAAGAAAAACGAAGTCAACGCCAAGGTCTTGGTCAACGATGGCGAGACCATCGTCATTGGCGGCGTTTTCTCAAATACTCAGAGCAAGGTTGTAGATAAGGTGCCATTTCTTGGCGATGTGCCGTATCTTGGCCGCCTTTTCCGGCGTGATGTGGTTTCGGAGAAAAAATCCGAGCTGTTGGTATTCCTCACTCCGCGTATCATGAATAATCGGGCGATTGCTGTGAGTCATTGATTCTGTGCGAAATTTGATTCTTGTTGGACCGATGGGTGCTGGAAAAAGCACCATCGGCCGGTTGCTGGCCAAAGAGCTGCGCCTGCCATTCAAAGATTCCGATAAGGAAATTGAATTGCGCACGGGCGCCAATATCCCTTGGATCTTCGATAAGGAAGGCGAACCGGGCTTTCGTGATCGCGAGCAGGCAATGATTGCCGAGCTGTGCGATTGCGACGGTGTGGTGCTGGCGACAGGCGGGGGCGCGGTCATGCGCGAAGCCAATCGTCGGGCACTGCATGCCGGTGGGCGAGTGGTTTATCTGCATGCGTCGGTCGAGCAGCAGGTCGGTCGCACGTCCCGCGACCGCAACCGGCCACTGTTGCGTACCGCCGATCCGGCCAAGACCCTTCGGGATCTATTGGAGATCCGCGATCCGCTATATCGGGAAATTGCCGACCTGGTGGTCGAAACCGATGAGCGGCCCCCACGAATGGTCGTACTCGATATTCTAGAGCGTCTGCAGCAGTTGCCACCCCGTTAAAGCGCCGCGCGAAATGCGCTATCCTCGGCGTCTCGCCATGACCGCTCAAGGTTGTGGCGGATGGCTACCGAACGGCGTCACACCAGCGGAGGCCGTGGATATTCGTTAACTCAGGGCAGAACGCCTGATTCCATCTTCACTGTGGGGACACATGCAGACACTCAAGGTCGATCTAGGCGAGCGCAGCTACCCGATTCATATTGGCGAAGGTTTGTTGGATCAGCCCGAGCTGCTGGCCCCGCACATTCGCGGACGGCAAGTAGCGATCATCTCCAACGAGACTGTTGCGCCGCTCTATCTCGAGCGTCTGACCCGCAGCCTGGCGCAGTTCTCGGTGATTTCCGTGGTACTGCCCGACGGCGAAGCCTTCAAGACCTGGGAAACCCTGCAGCTGATTTTCGACGGTCTGCTGACCGCCCGGCATGACCGCCGTACCACGGTGATCGCCCTCGGTGGCGGTGTGATCGGTGACATGGCCGGCTTTGCCGCCGCCTGCTACCAGCGCGGCGTCGATTTCATCCAGGTTCCGACCACGCTGCTGTCGCAGGTCGACTCCTCGGTGGGCGGCAAGACCGGAATCAACCATCCGATGGGCAAGAACATGGTCGGCGCCTTCTATCAGCCGAACGTGGTGCTGATCGATACCGCCAGCCTCAATACCTTGCCGGCGCGCGAGCTGTCCGCCGGGCTGGCCGAAGTCATCAAGTACGGGCTGATCTGTGATGAGCCGTTCCTGACCTGGCTCGAAGACAATGTCGACCGCCTGCGCAATCTGGACCAGCAAGCCCTGACCTATGCCATCGAGCGCTCCTGCGCGGCGAAGGCGGCGGTGGTCGGTGCCGATGAGAAAGAGACGGGCGTTCGTGCCACCTTGAACCTGGGCCACACGTTTGGCCACGCCATCGAAACCCACATGGGCTATGGTGTATGGCTTCATGGTGAGGCAGTGGCTGCTGGCACTGTAATGGCGCTGGAAATGTCCGCGCGACTCGGCTGGATCAGCGAGCAGGAGCGTGATCGCGGCATTCGTCTGTTCCAGCGTGCGGGGCTGCCGGTCATTCCGCCGCAAGAGATGACAGAAGCCGATTTCCTCGAACACATGTCCATTGATAAAAAAGTGATCGACGGTCGTTTGCGCCTGGTGCTGCTGCGCCACATGGGCGAAGCGGTGGTGACCGACGATTATCCGAAAGAGGTTCTACAGGCCACGCTGGGGGCAGACTACCTCGCCCTGGCTCAGCTTAAAGGTTAATAAGAACACGATGACTAGTTTGCATGCCGACGAGGCTTTCCTCGGCCATTACCAGTTGAGTCATGACCCTTTTGCTCCACGGGTGCCTGGCTTCAAATTTTTCCCGGCCCAGCGCAAACCCGTGCTGGGACAACTGCATCACCTGGCCCGCTACAGCCAGTTGCTGCTGGTGGTCACCGGTCCCGAGGGCAGTGGCAAGACCCTGTTGCGTCAGGCCCTGGTCGCCAGCACCAACAAGCAATCGGTACAAAGTGTGGTGGTTTCTGCCCGCGGCGCCGGCGATGCGGCCGGTGTGCTGCGCCAGGTGGCCCAGGCGCTGAGCGTCGGCCAGGCTGATGCCGACGCGATTCTGGCACAGGTGGTGCAGCTTGCACTGACCGGCCAGGAAGTCTATCTGCTGGTCGATGACGCGGAACAACTCGACGAGTCCGCCCTTGAGGCTCTGATGGTCCTGGCTGCCGGCGCGCCTGAAGGCCGCCCGCATGTGTTCCTGTTCGGCGAGACCTCGATGATCGGTCAGCTAGAGGCTTTGCATCTCGAGGAAGAGCGCTTCCACGTCATCGAGCTGCAGCCCTACACCGAAGAAGAAACCCGCGAATATCTGGAGCAGCGGCTCGAAGGCGCGGGTCGCGGTATCGAACTTTTCACCGCGGATCAGATCTCTGATATTCACGAAAGCTCGGAAGGTTGGCCTGGCAGCATCAATCAGGTCGCCCGCGATGCAATGATCGAAGCCATGATCGCCAGCCGCTCAGCGGTCAAGCGTCCAAAAATGGGGTTCAATATGCCGAAGAAACACGTATTGGCGATTTCCGCCGTGGTCGTGGTCGCGGTAGCTGCCGCCTGGTTGATTCCAGGTCGCAACAAGGCACCGACCACCGGTGCGCCGTCCAATGAACAGGCGCAACTGCCGCTTGGCCAGGGCCAGCCAACCGCGAATGGCGGTGCTCCGGCCGTCGAGTTCGCCGGCAACACGCAGCCGATGCCATTGCCGTTGGTCGGTAACTCACAGCCGGTCATGCGCGCCCCGCTGGCTGAAGCCGCAGGCGGCATCACCGAAGGCGACGACGGCGTTCCGGTCGAGGGTTCCAGCGCTACGCCGCCGACGGTTACCACAACCGCACCTCCTGTGGGCGTTCCTGCCGGCCCTGCGCCGACACCGACACCGACACCAGCAGCCAAGCCGACGCCTGCGCCGACTCAGGTCGCCACCGCCAAGCCAGCGCCTGCTCCAGTGGCCAAGCCTGCTCCAGCGCCAGCCAAGCCAGCCGTTGCTGTGGCGGCCAAGCCAGCCGAGAAACCGGCTCCGGCGGCCAAGGCCGCTGGCGGTACCTGGTACGCCGGTCAGGCACCGGGCAACTACGTCGTACAGATCCTCGGCACCAGCTCCGAAACTGCCGCACAAAGCTTCGTCAAGGAGCAGGGCGGCGAGTACCGCTATTTCAAGAAAGTCCTCAATGGCAAGCCGCTTTACGTGATCACCTACGGCAACTTCGCCAATCGTGATGCAGCCGTTTCCGCCATCAAGGCCTTGCCAGCGAAGGTTCAGGCTGGTAAACCTTGGCCTCGCACTGTCGCCAGCGTCCAACAGGAACTGGCAACAACTCGCTGAAGATTCGGCGGCCTTACCCAGGCCGCCTCTCCAAGCACCTCAAAATTTCTACAAGTGCACGCCGCCTTCAGGGGCTGTTGGCACTTGCTGACGACCGCGACGCAGACCCATTTGGCGCTGGGCAAGGCGCGAGGAACGCAGTTTGGTTTTTCCAAATAAGTTCCGAGCAACGCTGCCCAGCGCCAAATGGGGCGCGTCCCTTCGGGTTGCGCGCCAACATCCCCTGCGGCTGCGTGCCTTGTGGTGTCTGCGTCACAGTAGTCTTTGAGTCGTTGCGGTCAAAATTAAAAAAAGTTTTGACTAGCACAGCAGATCGCTTTAAACCTTTCACAAATGCGACATAGATTTGCGACATTTCGTCGTCAAATTTGTGAGCCTCTGTGTCGGTGTGTACAATGACCTCCCTTTTGCCCCCGCAAAGCTGACGTACGTTCGGCGCGGTTGGTAAGTGGTTGAATTGAAAAGAAATTTGCTTCGCGAGAAGCAGCCTGGTGAGAAAGTGTCTATGAAAGCAGGTCTGTACCAACCAGATGAATTCAAGGATAACTGCGGTTTCGGCCTGATAGCCCATATGCAGGGCGAGCCCAGTCATACCCTTTTGCAAACGGCCATTGAGGCCCTGACCTGCATGACCCACCGCGGTGGGATTAATGCCGACGGCAAGACCGGTGACGGTTGCGGTCTGCTGATTCAAAAGCCGGACGTGTTCCTGCGAGCGATCGCCCAGGAAACCTTCGGCGTCGAAATGCCCAAGCAATACGCTGTGGGCATGGTCTTCTTCAACCAGGACCCGGTCAAAGCCGAAGCCGCTCGCGAGAACATGAACCGCGAAATCCTGGCCGCCGGTCTGCAACTGGTCGGCTGGCGCAAAGTGCCGATCGACACCAGCGTCCTCGGCCGCCTGGCCCTTGAGCGCCTGCCGCAGATCGAGCAGGTGTTCATCGGCGGTGAAGGCCTGAGCGATCAGGACATGGCCGTCAAGCTGTTCACCTCCCGTCGTCGCTCGTCCGTGGCCAACGCCGCCGACACCGACCACTACGTGTGCAGCTTTTCGCACAAGACCATCATTTATAAAGGCCTGATGATGCCGGCGGACTTGACCGCCTTCTATCCGGACCTGAGCGATGAGCGCCTGCAAACCTCGATTTGCGTGTTCCACCAGCGCTTCTCCACCAACACCCTGCCGAAATGGCCGCTGGCTCAACCGTTCCGCTTCCTGGCGCACAACGGCGAGATCAACACCATCACCGGCAACCGCAACTGGGCCGTGGCCCGTCGCACCAAGTTCACCAACGACCTGATGGATCTGGAAGAGCTCGGCCCGCTGGTCAACCGCGTGGGTTCCGACTCCTCCAGCATGGACAACATGCTCGAACTGATGGTCACCGGTGGCATCGACCTGTTCCGTGGCGTGCGGATGATCATTCCGCCTGCGTGGCAGAACGTCGAGACCATGGACCCGGATCTGCGTGCGTTCTACGAATACAACTCGATGCACATGGAGCCGTGGGACGGCCCGGCCGGCGTGGTAATGACCGATGGTCGTTACGCGGTGTGCCTGCTCGACCGTAACGGCCTGCGTCCGGCGCGTTGGGTCACCACCAAGAACGGCTTCATCACCCTGGCCTCGGAAATCGGTGTCTGGAACTACCAGCCTGAAGACGTGATCGCCAAGGGCCGTGTGGGCCCGGGCCAGATCTTTGCCGTGGACACCGAAACCGGTCAGATCCTCGACACCGATGCGATCGACAACCGCCTGAAGTCCCGTCATCCGTACAAGCAATGGCTGCGCAAGAATGCCCTGCGCATCCAGGCGACCATGGAAGACAACGACCACGGTTCGGCGTTCTACGATGTCGATCAGCTCAAGCAATATATGAAGATGTACCAGGTCACGTTCGAAGAGCGCGACCAGGTGCTGCGTCCGCTCGGTGAGCAAGGCTACGAAGCCGTGGGCTCGATGGGCGACGATACGCCGATGGCCGTGCTGTCCCAGCGCGTGCGCACGCCGTACGACTATTTCCGCCAGCAGTTCGCGCAGGTCACCAACCCGCCGATCGACCCGCTGCGTGAAGCCATCGTCATGTCGCTGGAAATCTGCCTCGGTGCCGAGCGCAACATCTTCCAGGAGTCGCCGGAACACGCTTCGCGCGTGATCCTCAGCTCGCCGGTCATTTCCCCGGCCAAGTGGCGCTCGCTGATGAACCTCGATCGTCCGGGCTTCGAGCGCGCGATCATCGACCTCAACTACGACGAGAGCGTCGGCCTGGAAGCGGCGATCCGCAACGTGGCCGATCAGGCTGAAGAAGCCGTGCGCGCCGGTCGTACCCAGGTCGTGCTGAGTGACCGTCACATTGCCCCAGGCAAGCTGCCGATCCACGCTTCGCTCGCCACCGGTGCGGTGCATCACCGCCTGACCGAGAAAGGCCTGCGTTGCGACTCCAACATCCTGGTGGAAACCGCGACCGCTCGCGATCCGCACCACTTCGCCGTGTTGATCGGTTTCGGCGCCTCTGCCGTTTATCCGTTCCTGGCCTACGAAGTGCTGGGCGACCTGATCCGTACCGGTGAAGTGCTGGGCGACCTCTACGAGGTGTTCAAGAACTACCGTAAAGGCATCACCAAAGGCCTGCTCAAGATCCTGTCGAAGATGGGTATCTCGACCATCACTTCGTACCGTGGTGCGCAGTTGTTCGAAGCCATCGGCCTGTCCGAGGAAGTTTGCAACCTGAGCTTCCGTGGCGTGCCAAGCCGCATCAAGGGTGCGCGTTTCGTCGACATCGAAGCCGAGCAGAAAGCCCTGGCCACCGAAGCCTGGAGCCCGCGCAAGCCGATCCAGCAGGGTGGATTGCTGAAGTTCGTCCATGGTGGCGAGTATCACGCGTACAACCCGGACGTGGTCAACACCCTGCAAGCCGCTGTGCAGCAGGGCGACTACAGCAAGTTCAAGGAATACACGTCGCTGGTGGACAACCGCCCGGTGTCGATGATCCGCGACCTGCTGAAAGTCAAAACCCTCGACACTCCATTGGACATCAGCGAGATCGAACCGCTGGAATCGGTGCTCAAGCGCTTCGACTCCGCCGGTATCTCCCTGGGCGCCCTGTCGCCGGAAGCTCACGAAGCCCTGGCCGAAGCCATGAACCGCCTCGGTGCGCGTTCCAACTCCGGTGAAGGCGGCGAAGACCCGGCGCGCTACGGCACCATCAAGAGCTCGAAAATCAAGCAGGTTGCCACCGGCCGTTTCGGTGTGACCCCGGAATACCTGGTCAACGCTGAAGTGCTGCAGATCAAGGTCGCCCAGGGCGCCAAGCCCGGCGAAGGTGGTCAGCTGCCAGGCGGCAAGGTCAACGGTCTGATCGCCAAGCTGCGTTACGCAGTACCAGGCGTGACCCTGATTTCGCCACCGCCGCACCATGACATCTATTCGATCGAAGACTTGTCGCAGCTGATTTTCGACCTGAAACAAGTCAACCCGAAGGCGCTGGTCTCGGTGAAGCTGGTAGCAGAAGCGGGCGTCGGCACCATCGCCGCCGGTGTGGCCAAGGCCTACGCGGACTTGATCACCATCTCCGGTTATGACGGTGGTACCGGTGCATCGCCACTGACCTCGATCAAGTACGCGGGCGCTCCGTGGGAACTCGGCCTTGCCGAAACCCACCAGACCCTGCGTGGCAACGACCTGCGCGGCAAGGTCCGTGTACAGACCGACGGCGGCCTGAAAACCGGCCTCGACGTGATCAAGGCGGCCATCCTCGGTGCTGAAAGCTTCGGCTTCGGCACCGCGCCAATGATCGCCCTGGGCTGCAAATACCTGCGCATCTGCCACCTGAACAACTGCGCCACCGGCGTCGCGACCCAGAACGAGAAGCTACGCAAGGATCACTACATCGGTACCGTCGACATGGTGGTGAATTTCTTCACCTACGTCGCCGAAGAAACCCGTGAGTGGCTGGCCAAGCTGGGCGTGCGCTCCCTCGAAGAGCTGATCGGCCGTACCGATCTGCTGGAAATCCTCGAAGGCCAGACCGCCAAGCAGCATCACCTGGACCTGACCCCGTTGCTGGGCAGCGACCACGTGCCGGCGGACAAGCCGCAGTTCTGTGGCGTTGAACGCAACCCGCCGTTCGACAAGGGCCTGCTGGCCGAGAAAATGGTCGACATGGCCACCTCGGCGATCAACGACCTGAGCGGCGCTGAATTCGCCCTGGATATCTGCAACTGCGACCGTTCCATCGGCGCACGGATCTCCGGCGAAATCGCGCGCAAGCACGGCAACCAGGGCATGGCCAACGCGCCGGTCACGTTCCGCTTCAAGGGCACTGCCGGTCAGAGCTTCGGCGTGTGGAACGCCGGTGGCCTGCACATGTACCTGGAAGGCGACGCCAACGACTACGTCGGCAAGGGCATGACCGGCGGCAAGCTGGTGATCGTTCCGCCGAAAGGTAGCGTCTACCGCACCCAGGACAGTGCCATCATCGGTAACACCTGCCTGTACGGCGCCACTGGCGGCAAGCTGTTCGCCGCCGGCACCGCGGGCGAGCGTTTCGCCGTGCGTAACTCCGGTGCCCACACCGTCGTGGAAGGCACTGGCGATCACTGCTGCGAGTACATGACCGGTGGTTTCGTCTGCGTATTGGGCAAGACCGGTTACAACTTCGGCTCTGGCATGACCGGCGGTTTCGCCTACGTGCTCGACCAGGACAACACCTTCGTTGACCGGGTCAACCACGAACTGGTGGAAATCCAGCGGATCAGCGGCGAGGCGATGGAAGCCTACCGCAGCCACCTGCAACGCGTGCTGAACGAGTACGTCGAGGAAACCGACAGCGAGTGGGGTCGTGAACTCGCCGAGAACCTCGATGATTACTTGCGTCGTTTCTGGCTAGTCAAACCTAAGGCGGCGAGCTTGAAATCTCTGCTCTCCAGTACTCGTGCGAATCCGCAGTAACGACGCAGCTGCAAGCGGCAAGCTTCAAGCCGCAAGTTAACAGCAGTGCGCGTTGTGCCTGCCACCGTGATTGTCTTGCAGCTTGAAGCTTAGAGCTTGAAGCTGTCGTGTAAGAGGTTTTGAAGATGGGCGAACGACTCAGCAACGACTTCCAATTCATCGAGGTCGGGCGCAAGGATCCGAAGAAGAAACTGTTGCGTCAACGCAAGAAAGAGTTCGTGGAAATCTACGAACCCTTCAAACCCCAGCAGTCGGCCGACCAGGCCCACCGCTGCCTGGGTTGCGGTAACCCGTATTGCGAATGGAAGTGCCCGGTGCACAACTTCATTCCCAACTGGCTGAAGCTGGTGGCCGAGGGCAACATCCTCCAGGCCGCCGAGCTGTCGCACCAGACCAACACCCTGCCGGAAGTCTGCGGCCGGGTGTGCCCGCAGGATCGTCTGTGCGAGGGTGCCTGCACCCTCAACGACGGCTTCGGCGCGGTGACCATCGGTTCGGTGGAGAAGTACATCACCGACACCGCGTTCGCCATGGGCTGGCGTCCGGACATGTCCAAGGTCAAGCCGACCGGCAAGCGTGTCGCGATCATTGGTGCCGGGCCTGCGGGCCTGGGCTGTGCCGACGTGCTGGTGCGTGGCGGCGTGACCCCGGTGGTGTTCGACAAGAACCCGGAAATCGGCGGTCTGCTGACCTTCGGCATTCCCGAGTTCAAGCTGGAAAAGACCGTGCTGAGCAATCGTCGCGAAGTCTTCACCGGCATGGGCATCGAGTTCCGCCTCAACACCGAGGTGGGCCAGGACGTGACCATGGAGCAACTGCTCGAAGAATACGATGCCGTATTCATGGGCATGGGCACCTACACCTACATGAAGGGCGGCTTTGCCGGGGAAGACTTGCCGGGCGTGTACGACGCGCTGGACTTCCTGATCGCCAACGTCAACCGCAACCTGGGCTTTGAAAAGTCGCCGGAAGATTTCGTCGACATGAAAGGCAAGAAGGTCGTGGTACTGGGCGGTGGCGACACGGCGATGGACTGCAACCGTACGTCGATCCGCCAGGGCGCCAAGTCGGTGACCTGCGCCTATCGTCGTGACGAAGCAAACATGCCGGGCTCGCGCAAAGAGGTGAAGAACGCCAAGGAAGAAGGCGTGAAATTCCTCTACAACCGCCAGCCGATTGCCATCGTTGGTGAAGACAAGGTCGAAGGCGTGAAGGTGGTCGAGACCCGTCTCGGCGAGCCGGACGCCCGTGGTCGTCGCAGCCCCGAGCCGATCCCGGGCTCCGAAGAGATCATCCCGGCCGACGCCGTGGTCATCGCCTTCGGTTTCCGTCCGAGCCCGGCGCCGTGGTTCGAGCAGTTCGAGATCCAGACCGACAGCCAGGGCCGTGTTGTGGCACCTGAGCAAGGTCAGTACAAGCACCAGACCAGCAACCCGAAGATCTTCGCCGGTGGCGACATGGTGCGCGGTTCGGACCTGGTAGTGACGGCGATCTTCGAAGGCCGTAATGCGGCGGAAGGGATCCTGGATTATCTGGGGGTCTAAACCCTGATCCTGAGCCGAATGCAGTAAAAATGTGGGAGCGGGCTTGCCCGCGAAGAGGGAGTATCAGTCGACAGTTTTGTTGCCTGACACACCGCATTCGCGAGCAAGCCCGCTCCCACAGTTGTTTCGCGGTGTTGCTAAACTCTGTATTTCATTGCGACAAATTGACCCGAAAGACAAAAGCCTCCGCTCTTGCCGTGCCTTTTGCGCCCGGCTCTGAGAAAATGCCCGTACTTTTTTTCCGGATGCCGACATGACTGCCCTGAAGAACGACCGTTTCCTGCGCGCCCTGCTCAAGCAACCCGTAGACGTCACCCCCGTGTGGATGATGCGTCAGGCCGGTCGCTACCTGCCTGAATACCGCGCCAGCCGTGCCAAGGCCGGCGATTTCATGAGCCTGTGCATGAACCCGGCGTTCGCTTGCGAAGTCACGATGCAGCCGCTCGACCGCTATCCACAACTGGACGCGGCGATTCTCTTTTCCGACATCCTGACAATCCCCGATGCAATGGGTCAGGGTCTGTATTTCGAAACCGGCGAAGGTCCGCGCTTCAAGAAAGTCGTCAGCACCCTGGCTGACATCGAAGCCCTGCCGATTCCTGATCCGCAAAAAGACCTGGGTTACGTGATGGACGCGGTCAGCACCATCCGCCGCGAACTGAACGGCCGTGTGCCGCTGATCGGCTTCTCCGGCAGCCCGTGGACCCTGGCGACCTACATGGTCGAAGGCGGTTCGTCGAAAGACTTCCGCAAGACCAAGGCCATGCTCTACGACAACCCGCAAGCCATGCACCTGCTGCTGGATAAACTCGCGCAGTCGGTCACCAGCTACCTCAACGGCCAGATCATGGCCGGTGCCCAAGCGGTGCAGATCTTCGACACCTGGGGCGGCAACCTGTCGGCAGCGGCGTACCAGGAGTTCTCCCTGGCCTACATGAAGAAAATCGTCAGCGGTTTGATCCGCGAGCATGAAGGCCGCAAGGTGCCGGTGATCCTGTTCACCAAGAACGGCGGCCTGTGGCTGGAAAGCATCGCCGACGCCGGTGCTGATGCACTGGGCCTGGACTGGACCTGCGACATCGGTAATGCCCGCGTCCGTGTTGGCGACAAGGTCGCGCTGCAAGGCAACATGGACCCGACCGTGCTCTACGCCAAGCCGGAAGCGATTCGCGCGGAAGTCGGGCGCATCCTGGCCAGCTACGGCAAAGGCAGCGGCCACGTGTTCAACCTCGGCCATGGCATCACGCCGGAAGTCGATCCGGAACATGCCGGCGCGTTCCTGCGCGCGGTACATGAGCTGTCGGCGCAGTATCACGAATAGCGATTGTCCGTTTTCAAAAAGCCTGTCCCGCCTAGTGCCGGACAGGTTTTTTTATGCCGATTAAAAGCTCAATCGATAAAGCATTACTAGCTGTAAGAATGTTTTCTTTCTTTGTCGGACCGAGGAATGGAGAGACTGTTCCTGCCTCGCGTGTTGATTACTCCTACATAGAACTTTCTTCCATCCCCGTAAGGTTTCAGGCTCTTGTCCGGCGTATCGCCGAACAGTCACGAAGCGAACAGGGGTGCCCACAAGGCGCCCTGTTTTCGATAAGCAGTCTGGAATACATCATGAAAATTACATTTGATAAAAGAAGTGCTTTAACGGCCTGCACTTCATCGATGATCCTGTTATCGGCAATGCTGGCCTCTCAAACCGTTTCCGCCCATGGCTATCTGGAAGTGCCGCCTTCGCGCGCGTTGGCTTGCCAGAAAGGCTTGAACACCAACTGCGGTGGCGCCCAGTACGAGCCGCAGAGTGTCGGTGAAACCTTCAAAGGCTTTCCGGCAGGCGTCGGCAGTGCTCCCTTGCAGGGGCCGGTCGATGGCAAGATCGCCAGTGGTGGTCACGCGCTGTTCTCTGCCATGGATGCACAGTCCGCCACCCGTTGGCACCTGACTGAAATCAAGGACCGCAACATCGATTTCAAGTGGCATTACACAGCGGTTCACCCGGCCACCAAGCACGAGTATTTCATCACCCGCAACGGCTGGAATCCGAACGAATCGCTCAAACGCACCACCTTTGAAAGCACGCCGTTCTGCACCATCAACGGCGACAACAAGCGTCCGGAGTCCAGCGACAAGCACAACTGCAACATTCCGGCAGACAAGTCTGGCCATCACGTCGTCCTGGCCATCTGGACCGTGGGCGATACCGATGCCGCGTTTTACAACGCTGCGGATCTGAACATCCTGGCGGAGCCTGAGCTGCCTGGCGGCTGGTCCTCCGTAGGCAGCATTGCGCCTTCGACGGCGCTGCTGGTGGGCGACAAGGTCAAGGCCCGGGCGTTCACCGCCAATGGCGAGAGCCCGGACTACAGTGTCGAAATCAGCATCGATAACGCTGAAGACGGCACGGCGCAAAACTGGTCGTTCAAGCTGGCCGAAAAAATCAACCAGACCCACAGCCTTGTTCGTGCCGGTATCCGCGACGAGAGTGGTAATGTCGAGCCGGTCAAAGGCACCAACAGCCTCTACGCACAAAAAGAAAGCGGGGTAGTCCGCTACGAAGTGCAACTGGACATGAAGGAGGACACCGCTGCGCGCATGGCGGTGGCCTCGCAGCAAGCCGAATACGTCCTGGATAAAGGCCGGGCGAAGGTCGAGTTCAGCATGATCGCGAACCGTGCGATGAACGTTGAAGCCACCTTGCTCGACCAGAGCAACAAACCGGTAGGTACCACCTCTACACAAGTGGCCAGTGGCTCCACCTCGTTGTCCATGGATGTGCGCAGCAACCCCGGCGCACACACTCTGACCCTGGTCGGCACCACCCTGGATGGCCGCACGACTCGTCAGGACACCCAGACCACCCAACTGACCGGTGAAGGCGCGGGCATCGAATACGATTTCGTGTTCCCTGAAGGCCTCAGCGACTACACCGCCGGCACCAAGGTGCTGCATCCAAAGACCAACGAAGTCTTTGAGTGCAAGCCGCTCCAAGTGTCGGGTTACTGCAAGCAGTACAGCCCCTCCGCCAACGGTTATGAACCGGGTGTCGGTGCTCACTGGCACATGGCGTGGAACAAGTTGTAAGTCCCCCTCGTAGTACTTCAGGCGATCGGTAGCCGATCGCCTGAAGGTTTACTTCTATGACGTTGATCGAGTTGAAAATGACGGTTTCAGGTTATTCCAGACAGCGCGTACTGCTGCATTGGTTGTCTGCGGCGGTGATCCTGTGGACCTTGCTGTCTGGTTTTCTTGCGGCCGGTTTCGAGGTGTCTGCGTACATCAAGGAGTCGGTTGCGTTCTTCAACGTTTCGCTGACGACAGTGTTCATACCGTTTTACCTGTGGCGCCTTTTTCTGTTTTTCACTCATACCCGTTTTTCGGGCCTGAGGTCGTTGTCGCTTGTCGAGGTGCTCGCACTGTTCGTGCACTCATCGATTTACCTCATCGTCGGTGCCGTTCTGGTGACCGGCGTGTTGATGATGGATCGCCCGATCAATGTATTCGGGGTTATCGAGATCGCTCAGCCGTTAAGCGATCCACGCCTGATCGCCCTGTTCGTCAAGGTCCACACGTGGGCGTGTGTGGTGTTGTCGCTGCTGCTGGCCGTCCACATCGGCGCCGTTATCGTGCATGAGGCCTGCAACCACCGGGTGCTGCGACGTATGTCTTTGCGCCTGTGCGGCAAGCCTGGGCCCGGGCGACTTGAGTGAGGCCATGGTGATGTTTTCGCGCGAGCGCTTTACCGGACTGGCCTTGCTCCTGGGCAAGGCGAGCCTGTTGGTCGTGCCGTTGGTCTACGGGGCATTCCTGGGCTGGCAGGAGTGGCGCTATCGCGAACAGTTGGTGTTGCCAGCACCGCTCGCGGCCTCGCGAGCCGCTCCCGCACCCCCTCAAGCGCTCGACGCAACGGCGGTTGCAACGGTGCTCGGTCTGACCACGGGTGCCGAATTGCTGCCGAGCGCGGAACCGCTGACCTTGAAGGCAAGCTTCGTCGTCACCCACGGCTTGTCCCGGGTGCTGCTGGCGGACTCGCAAGGCGCGCGCATCTACCAGGTCGGCGAGCGCTTGCCCGGTGGCAGCGTCTTGCGTCGCGTCGAGCCCGATCACGCGGTGTTGTGGAGCAAGGGCCGAGAGGAACTGTTGACGCTCCAGCCTCCCGTCACGGGTTTTCTGCAACGGCTCGACCCCCACGGCAAGCCACAAGTGCCCAGTATTTCTCCGCGTTTTTTTAGCCCGCTTGCCGGGTCGACAGAGTGATCAAGTTCATGAATAGCTTTCTCGGTGCGCAAGCACTGCGACCGGTGATTTTTTTCGTCGCCATGGTGGTAACGCTTTCCCATGGCGCGCTTCAGGCCGAGGAAGAAAAGTGGCAACTGGCGATGAACAACGCAGAGCTGCGCGACATCGTCGAAGAGATCTCCAACATTCTGGGGACCACCGTAGTGCTGGACCCCAAAGTCTCCGGTCGAGTCACGGTCATGTCCCGGCAGGCCCTCGATCGTGAAGGGGTGCGCCGGTTGTTCTATTCGGTGCTCGATGCCCACAACTTCACGGTGATCGATGAGGGCGACCGGATCCTCATCACCCCCGTCGCCGAGGCCAAGACCCGTGCCGGCCAGGGCACGGTCAAAACCACCACGGCGTCGCAGTTCGTGACCGAAGTCATCGGCTTGAACACCGGTAGCGCCACTGATATTGCCGGGTTGGTGCGGCCATTGGTCTCTGCCAATGGTTATGTCGGCCCTTCGGTGTCGGCCAACGCGTTGGTGCTGACCGATACGGCTGCCAATGTGAAGCGCATCGCCCGGGTGATCCGCGAACTGGACTCCGGTCAGAACAACCTGTACGCGGTGGTCCAGCTCAAGCATGCCCTGGCGGGCGATGTCGCGCCGGTGATCGAGGCCTCCATGGGCAAGCGCAATGCCGATTCAGCGATACAGGTACTGGCCGACACCAGGACCAATCGCCTGATTTTCATTGGCCCGCCGGTCGTTCGCCAGCGCCTGATCGAGCTGGCCCGAGGTCTGGATACGCCGGCCACCACGACCCTCGACAATGCCCGGGTGATTCGCCTGCGTCACAGCGATGCCAAGCAGTTGGCCGAGATTCTTGAGTCGATGGGGCAGGGCAGAAAACAGGTGGCCACCGTCGGCAGCGCCAAAGATTCATCTGGTGGTGCAGCCTTCATGATCAAGGCCGATGAAAGCCAGAACGCGCTGGTGCTGATTGCCGAACCAGCCCAGGTACGGACCATCGAAAACATCGTGCGTCAGCTGGACCAGCCACGGGCTCAGGTGTTGATCCATGCCGCCATCGTCGAAATCTCCGGCGACATCGCCGAGGCCGTTGGTGTGCAGTGGAACCTCAACACAGGCAACGCCAAGGGCTTCATCAACTTTCCCGGCACCGACATTCCGATCGTCGGTGGGCTGAAGTTCGACGAGAAGAGATCAGCGCCAGAAGGGGCGATCCTGCAACTGGGCGGTGACCGCTTCGGTGCGCTGGTTTCGGCGCTGGCCAGCAACACCCACAGCAACCTGCTGTCCACGCCGAGCCTGTTGACCCTGGACAATCAGGAAGCCGAGATCATCGTCGGCCAGAACGTGCCGTTCAAGACCGGTTCCTACGCCACCAACAGCAACGGTGCGGAGAATCCGTTCACCACCGTCGAGCGCAAGGACGTTGGCATCAGCCTGAAGATCAAGCCTTACATCAACGAAGGCTCGACGTTGCGCCTGGAGGTCGAGCAGGAAGTGTCGGACATCGCACCGTCGGTATCGGGCATCGACTCCTCGGACCTGATCACCAACAAGCGAGCGCTCAAGAGCACCATCCTCGCCGACGATGGCGAAATCATCGTGATCGGCGGCCTGATCAGGGACAGCGTGCGTACCCAGAAAAGCGGCGTGCCGCTGCTGCGAGACATTCCCTACCTCGGCGCGTTGTTCCGCTGGAGCCGCGACACCCAGACCAAAAGCAACCTGATGGTGTTCTTGCGCCCGACCATCGTGCGCAGCAAGGAAGACCTGTCCCAGGTCAGCCAGCAGCGTTACAACGCGCTGCGTGACTTGAGCAAATCAGGGGCGGGGGAAAACAACTCGCTGTTGCTGCCATCCGAGGCGCGCGGCTTGTTCGAACCGGCCAGCGATGCGCCGGTGTTCGATTTGCGCGGCAAGGCGCAGTGAATCCATGAGTGAACTCTGCGAGCAATTGCCCTTCGGCTTCGCCCGGCGTTTTGGCGTGTTGCTGGAGCATGACGGCGACGACCTGCGCCTTGTCCTGCGCAGTGATGCGCCGCTCACCGCATTGGCGGAAGCGCGCCGGGTGTGCGGACGGGCATTGCCGTTTCAAATCGTCGGGGCCGATGAGTACGCCTCGCGCCTGGCGGCGGCCTATCGCGAGGGGCACAGTGCGGTCGAGCAAGTTGCCCAGGGGCTGGACGAAGAACTGGACTTGCTCAGCCTAGTCGATCAGGTCCCGCAAACCGCCGACCTGCTGGAGCAACAGGGCGACGCACCGATCATTCGCCTGATCAACGCGCTGCTCGGTGAAGCGGTGCGTGAGCATGCCTCGGATGTGCACCTGGAAACCTTCGAGCAGTACCTGTCGGTGCGCATGCGGGTGGATGGCCAACTGCGTGAAATGCTCAGGCCCAAGCGCGAACTGGCGACGCTGCTGGTGTCGCGGATCAAGGTCATGGCGCGCCTGGACATCGCGGAAAAACGCGTGCCCCAGGATGGGCGAATGGCCTTGCGCCTGGCCGGGCATGAAGTCGATGTGCGGGTCTCGACGCTGCCTTCGGCCCATGGCGAACGGGTGGTGCTGCGCTTGCTCGACAAGCAGGCCGGGCGCCTGGACCTGCATCGGCTGGGCATGCCGGACGATACCCTCGCGACCCTGCGTCATCTGTTGGGCAAGCCCCACGGCATCCTGTTGGTGACCGGGCCGACCGGTTCCGGCAAGACTACCAGCCTGTACGCCGCGCTGAGCAGCCTGAACGACCAGACTCGGAACATTCTCACGGTCGAAGACCCGATCGAATATCACCTGACGGGTGTCGGCCAGATGCCGGTCAATCCGAAAGTCGACATGACCTTCGCCCGGGGCCTGCGGGCGATTTTGCGCCAGGACCCGGACGTGGTGATGGTTGGCGAAATCCGTGACCGCGAAACCGCCGAGATCGCTGTCCAGGCGTCCTTGACCGGGCATCTGGTGCTTTCGACCCTGCACACCAACAGTGCGGTCGGAGCGGTCACACGGCTGGTAGACATGGGCGTCGATGCCTATCTGCTGGCGTCCTCGCTGGTGGGCATTCTGGCCCAGCGTCTGCTGCGCACCTTGTGCCCCCATTGCAAGGTTGCGTACCTCGCCGATGCGGCGGCCTGCCAGCGCCTGGGGTTCGACACGAGCACGCCGCACACCCTGTTCAAGGCCTCGGGCTGTGAACAGTGCCAGCACGGCTATCGCGGACGTATCGGCATTTACGAACTGATCAGCGTAACACCCGCAGTCTCGGCGCTGATCCATCAGGGCGCCAGTGAGCAAATCCTCGTCGACGAAACGCGCAAGGTCTCGCGCAGCCTGTTCCTGGACGGGCGCCAGCGAGTGCTGGAAGGATTGACCAGCCTCGATGAGTTGCTGCGTGTGACCCAGGAGAACTGACCAGTGCCGACCTTCGACTACCGCGCCCACGACGCCCAGGGACGATCCTGCAAGGGACGGCTGGAGGCCGATGGACCCCGCCATGGGAGACAGTTGTTGCGTGAACGTGGTTTGTGGCCGCGTGTGTTGACCGAGGTCCGGGGCGGCGGCGGTGCGGGCCGGCAGTCGCGAGGTGGACGCCTGAGTGCTGCTGATCTGGCGCTGTTGACGTTGCAACTGTCAACGCTGGTTCAGGCCGGACTGCCCCTGGAAGAAGCGCTCGATGCGGTGGCGAAGCAGAGCTCAAAGCGCAAGGTTGCGGGCTTGCTCTCGGCGGTCAGGAGCCGGGTCATGGAAGGCCACGCCCTGGCCTCGGCACTGGGGCAATTTCCACGAGCCTTCCCCGAGTTGTTCCGCGCCACCGTGGCCGCTGGAGAACGCTCGGGGCATCTGGGCCAAGTGCTGGAGCAACTGGCGGCCTACACCCAGGCCCGCCAGGCCTCGCGGCAAAAGATCCAGATGGCTCTGGTGTACCCGTTGATCCTGATGTTGGCCAGTGTGGCGATCGTCGGTTTTCTGCTCGGTTATGTGGTGCCGGATGTGGTGAAGATCTTCGTCGACAGCGGCCAGCCGTTGCCCTGGCTGACCCAGGCGCTGATCGGCGTGAGTAACGGCCTGCGCGACCATTTCCTGTTGTTGATGAGCGTACTGGCGACGCTGTTCGGCCTGTGGCGCTGGAGCTGGCAGCGGCCGCAGTGGCGTTTGCGCTGGCATCGTTGGGTGCTGAATGCGCCAGTCATCGGTGAAGTGCTGCGTGCCATGGAAGCCGCGCGGTTTGCCAGCACCCTGGCAATCCTCGGCAAAAGTGCCGTGCCCTTGGTGGACGCCCTGGAAATTGCCGCCGCGGTCATCGGCAACCTGACCATCCGCGCGCGGATGGTCGATGTCGCCCGCTCGGTCCGCGAAGGCGGAACGCTGACCCGCGGCCTGGAACTGAGCGGCGACATTCCGCCGATGATGCTGCACATGATCGCCAGCGGCGAACGTGCCGGCGAGCTCGACCGCATGCTGGCCAGGGCCGCCGAACAACAGGAAAACAGCCTCGCCGCGCGCATTGCGCTGGTGGTGAGCCTCTTCGAGCCGGCGATGCTTGTGCTGATGGGCGGCGTCGTGCTGCTGATCGTCATGGCCATCCTGCTCCCGATTCTCAGCCTCAACCAATTGGTGAATTGATCCATGCAACCTGTCCGCAAAAACCTTTCCCGTGCGCAACGCGGTTTTACCCTGATCGAAATCATGGTGGTGGTGGTCATCATCGGCGTGCTGGGGGCCATTGTGGTGCCACAGTTCATGAGCCGCCCCGATCAAGCCAAGGTCACTGCCGCCAGAATCGATATCCAGGCCATCGCCACCGCCCTGGAAATGTACCGCCTCGACAACGCCCATTACCCCTCGACCCAGCAAGGCCTGGAAGCGTTGGTCAAACGTCCCTCCGGACTGCCCGCGGCACGGGGCTGGAACCCTCAGGGTTACCTCAAGAGCATGCCGGTCGACCCGTGGAACACGCCTTATCAGTACCTCAATCCGGGTGTGCGATCGGTAGACGGCACTTACGACCTGTATTCCCTGGGCGCCGATGGCGTAGCGGGCGGCGAAGGGTTTGCAGCCGAAATCGGCAATTGGGGCCATTGATCCGTGGGCTACCGCTGCCGAGGGTTTACCTTGCTGGAAATGATGGTCGTGATTGTCGTGGTCGGCATATTGCTGGGCATGGTGAGCCTTGCCGGTGGGGGTAATCTCGCGCGTCAGGTCAAGCAGGAAGCCGAGGCGATGGTGCAGGTGATTCATCAACTGCGTGAGCGTGCGGTGTTCGAAGGCCAGGAATATGGCCTGCGCCTGAGTGCCGATGGCTACCGGGTGATGCATCTGGGTGTTCGTGGATGGGAGCCGGTGAAGGAACTGACCGACTGGCCTCTGAACGTGCGAGTACGTTTGCAGCAGGACGGCTATGGGGCAGGGCTGGGCGCCGACGAAGGCCCCCCGCAGTTGCTGTTGCTCAGCAACGATGAAACCAGTGCCTTCACGCTGGCATTCGAGTCCGGCAACAGGACCTGGCTGAGCCTGTCCGGCGATGGCATCGGCGAGGTGGCGATCGATGACTAGCCGGTCATCCTTGTCGTCCATGGGTGGCTTCACGCTGCTGGAGATCATGGTGGCCCTGGCGGTCTTCGCGACACTGGCGGCAGCCATGCTGTCGGCCAGTCAATACGCGGTGAAGCAGCGCGGCGCTGTTGAGGAGCGACTGTTTGCGGCGTGGCTGGCGGACAACCGGTTGAACGAGCTACGCCTGCAATCCGGCTTGGCGGCCGGCCAGCAACAACAGATCGTGTCCATGGATCAGCGCGATTGGGTGCTGCAACAGCACATCAGCGCCACCGGCGATCCGCGTTTGCTCCAGGTCGACATTCAGGTCAGCCCGGCGAACAGTGCGCACGCCTTGCATCGTGCCAGTGGCTGGATACTTGCGGTTCATGACTAGGCAGCGTGGGTTCACCTTGCTGGAGCTGGTTATCGCCATGGCCATCTTCGCCGTGCTGGGGCTGGCCAGTTGGGGCTTGTTCGATAGCGTGCTGCGAGTGCAACAGGGCACGGCGGCCCACGAGCGAGAGCTGAGGAGCCTGCAACGAGCGATGGCGGTGATCGAGCGGGATCTGCTGCACGTCACCGCACAGCCGGTGGTGCTCGCAGCGCCGCTTTTGCAGTTCCAGCGCAGTCACTGGCGCAATCCTCTGGACCAGCCGCGCAGTGAGCGCCAGATGCTGACCTATCGCCTCGATGGCGGCGTGCTGTGGCGCGAAAGCCAGGGCGAAGGTACGGAGTTGGTGCAGCGGCAAAAACTGCTCGAAGGCGTTCGTGAGTTGCGCTGGCGTCTGTTCGACAGCCAGTCCGGCTGGGTCGCTCATTGGGTGGCCGGGCAGGATGCGAAGGCGCCCATGGCGCTGGAGGTGCAAGTCTCTGTCGGGCGCTTCGAATCGATTCGTCGGGTGTTGCCGATGCCGGGTGCATTGCCGTGAACGGGCGCCAACGCGGCATTGCGTTGATCAGTGTATTGCTGGTCATGAGCCTGGCACTGCTGATCATTGGTGGCGTGTTGCGCAGCCATCACCTTTCGCTGCAAAGCAGTGGGCAACAGTTGCAGCAAATACAGCTGCGGCAACTCGCATTGGGCGGGGAAACCTGGGCGTTGTTGCTGTTGCGCGACGCGTTGCAGGACGCAAAAAAACCCGTCGAGCGGATTCAAGGCTGGACGGCCATGGCACCGGGTTTCGAGGTTGAAGATGCGCAGATCCGAATCGATATCGATGACCTCGCCGGACGCTTCAATCTCAATGGGTTGTTACGCCAGGGGCAGGTGGATCAGGTCACCCTCAACCGTTGGGCGCGCCTGCTCGAGTTGCTCGAACTGCCTCCTCTGCAACTGAGCCAGGTCGGGCCGCTGGGGGAACTGAGCCAACTGCGCTTGCTGCCTGGCATTGACGCTCGCCTGCTGCAGCGGCTGGAACCCTGGGTGGCGCTGCTGCCCGCCGACACCGCCTTGAACATCAACACCGCACCGGCGCTGCTGTTGAGAACACTCGGCGAGGTGGACGCCGCGACCGCCGATGCGCTGGCGCATCAGGCGGCAACAATGCCCTGGGCGAGCGTCCAGGCGTTTACCCAGGACCCGTTGCTCTCCGGGCAGGGCCTGAGCAGTCACGGGCTTGGCACCCAAAGCCGCTGGTATCGGATAAGGGTGCAGGTGACCCGGGACGGGCGCGAACTGCACTTGGCCACGGATGTCGGACACGACCCCAAGACTCGACAACTGACGGTGCTGCAACGACGTTTTCTTCCCATGAGTAGCCACGAGAGACCGCGATGAACACTTGGCTTTACCTGACCGCCGAGGGGCAAGACGCACCATCGGGCCTCTGGCCCTGCGTCCTGTGGTCGCCAACCCTTCGACGCCTGCCGATGCCGCTGAATCAGGCGGCCTCCGCATTGCAGGGGCAGGTAGTTGATGTGCTGTTGCCCATGGAAATGTGCAGTTGGGTTCGCAGCGAGCCATGGCCGTCGCGACGCAGGCCCGAAGCCCAGGCCATGGCCTACGCCGTGGAAGATCAACTGAGTGACGCGCTGGAAGTTGTGCATCTGAGCGTTGGCGCTCGTGATCGTGACGGCTGCTACCCGGTCATGGTCATTGACCGCGAACGGTTGGCCGCCGTACTCGACTTGCTGCGCGAGGCGGGTATTGAGGTGCGCGGGGTGTTCGTCGATGCCGATCTGTTGTCCGGTGATCAGCCGTGCGGCGCATGGTGGTTCGGTCGCTGGTTGTTGGGTGCAGGCCTGTCGGCGCGCCTGGCGTTGTCGCAAGACGACCTGGCACTGCTCACGCCGTTATTGCCCAAGGACATGCAATGGCTGGACGAGCGTGAGGCCCCTGCCGTCATCGACCAATGCCTGGCCCACCGCCCAACCCAGGCCATCAACCTGCTGCAGGGGGCGTTCGCCCCACGGGGCAAGCGTCTGCCCTGGCGTGCCGGCGGGTGGGCGCTGTTGATGCTGGCACTGTTGACCTGGGGTGCCAGCGAAACGCGGATCCGCTTCCTCGACAGCGAAGCCCGGCGCCTGGCCACCCAGAATGAACAGCGATTCAAGGCGCTTTACCCGGAGCAAAGCCGCATCGTCGATATGTCAGCGCAACTCAAGGCCCTGCAAAGCCAGCCTGTGGATTCGCAAAACACCCGCATTGCCGGGCTGGTCCGGTTGATTGAGCAGGTGATTGGCGCTAGCCCGGTCGAGGTCCAGCGCATCGAGTTTCGAGCAGGCGAAGGATGGAAAATCCAGCTGACCGCCAGCGGTTTTACCGAGCTGGAGCAGTTGCGGGAACGCGGACGACAACAAGGCATGCCCGTCCGGCTCGATAGCGCAAATAAAGCCGCTGACCGGGTGCACGCCACCCTCACCGTGGAGGACGAGGCATGAAGCAGACATGGCGGCGCATTTCCGCGCGCGAACAACGGCTGTTGCAAGTGTTGGGGGCTTTTTTGTTGGCGGTTGTGGCTTTCAGCCTGATCTGGCAACCGACCCGGCAGCGGCTGGAAACAGCCGAGCGACAATACCAACAGCAGGCGGGGCTGGCCGCACAACTGCAACGGGCGTTGCCGCGCAGCCATGTCCCCGTCGACAGCGAAAAACCGCTATCGCTGCGCATCAGCGAAAGCGCTGCGGCGGCGGGGCTGGAGATCCTTCAGATGGAGAGCGACAGTGATCTGCTGCGCGTGACCCTCAATGGCAATGCGCAGCCCTTGATGCAGTGGCTCGATGGGATCGAGCGCGATGGAGTCGCGCTGCAAACCCTGACGCTGGAGAAGCGTGACGATGCCCTGGAGGCGCGGGTGGTGCTCAGGTAGTTGCACTACCGTTCAATGAAAAACACCCGGTTTATACTGGGCGTTTTTCATTGTGCAGATTTTCAGTGTCCAATGAGCTGTTCGGCGTAGCGTGCGATCACGTGATCGAAAGCTTTTTGCTCAAGGATACTGTTAGAGCGAATAGCAGCAACGAGGCGGACCAGGTCTTCCTCACTGGCCTGTGTGATGAACTCGTCATCGAATAAACCACGGATTGTGCTCTGTCGGCGATTGTTGAGGTAGGCAATATCGAGTGCCAGTACTTCAATCATTTTCGTTGCCGGCAGATCGTCTCGTTCGGTTGCTTGAATTTCGCCGGTCTGCAGATAACGGAAACGGTGCTCGCAATGCTCATCCATCGGTGAGATATGCTGCGCTTCGTCAAACCAGTTGCCTTTGCGATGACCGCAGTGCAATGGATTGCCAGGTGTTGTCTCTCGCAGGCAGGAGGCGTGGAGGTTATGGTACTCCAATGCCAACTCCTCATAGTGTTCTTGAGGCCTGAAGTGTTCGATATGACTGCTGGCAGTATCTATCTCTCTACCGCAGTAGCAACAGAAGAAGCCTTGTTCTTGCAGCAAACTGTTGTGCAAATCACGCTTTTGCGGATTTTGCAGTGTTGGATAAGTAGGACTCCACTCTTCGTTTGCCGAGCTTTTCCATCTTGTAAATGAAGCGGGTTCAATTCCTTTGAGCACTCGTTTCATTTACCGAGGATCTCCTTGCGCCTGATCAGCGCCTCTGCTCCAGCGAATTCCGGAAGATCAGGGGCTCTCAACTTCAGTGCCTTGAGTTGCGCCTTGGCTTTCTTCAGGTCGTTGTCTTCCAGTGTTGAAAACAGTTCCGAGAGCATTTTTTCAATTTCGGGTTCGCGTTGGGTAACCCCCATCACTTCCTCCAGCACGCTGCTGGAGTCCAGGCCGTAGGTGACCCGTGGGTGGGATGGATCGCCGTTGTGCAGAATGATGACTTCTTCGGGCTTGAGGCTACCGATGATTTGAGGGGAGTGGCTGGCGGCGATGAATTGGACTTTCGGGAAAGCTTGTTTCAGCGCAGGCACGATGTTGCGTTGCCAGGCTGGGTGAAGATGGATGTCCAGTTCGTCGATGATGACTACGCCTGAAGTGTTTTTCAGGACGTCCTTGCCCATGTGAGGGTTGAGGATGCACATGCGACGTGCGATGTCTGCGAAGAGGGCGACCATGCCTCGCTGGCCGTCACTAAGGTTGTTGAAGGGAATGGTTATGCCTCCTTCAACATCTATCAATAGGCTTTGAAGCCTGAGGTCGTAACGAAGGTTTTTTGCATTCGGCAGAGCTATCCCGATTGCTTGATTAACCAGCGTCAGTTCGTCATCGAATGTCGGTATTGCCGTTTTTGAATCCAGCAAACTTTGCATGCGTTCGAGCGTCTTGCCGATCAGCCAACTTTCGAAGTCTTTTAAGTCGGTAACTGCATCAAACCAATTCGTGTATCCGTCCAAGCGGGAGATTTTTTGCTGTGCCGCAAACTCGGCCGAAATATTTGCGCCTTTCCATTGACGATTAGATCGATAGAAAGCGAGAACGGGTAGCTCGACACTTTCTCCGAGGTCGAACTTTGCGAGCTCTTTATCTGTTGCAAGCATTAACTCAAGATCTACCAAAGGAGGGAGATGCTCACTCGCTTGAGTGGTTTCCCATTTATTGACTCCTAAAATATCTCCCTGAGCTGCAAGCAGAAGCGGGAACTTTCTTTCGAAGCGGCTACGGCTTTCAAATTTGTTGATGACAAAGCGCACGTCGTTCAGGTCTAAGCCGATGGGCTGTAGTTTTATCGAATTCGCATATTCAATGAACGAAACGGCCGCAGCCTGCAACAAAGAAGTCTTCCCGCTCCCATTAACCCCCACCACCAGATTGAAACCCGGCTGAAAGTCGAAAGTAGCATCTTCGTAACAACGAAAATTTTGAATGTGGAGACGGTCCAGGCGCATTCTGGCTTCCCTTTACCAAGACTGACGAATGCCGTCAGTGTACCTTGGCTCGCGATTACCGCTAGGGTGCAGTTGTGGCTAAACCTTCGCTGTACCCGGCAACAACGGCAACTTCGCCAGCTTCAACGCGACCAGCAGCGCAATCACCAGCAGCGTGCCGATGAACAACCCGATGCCGTTCCAACCGCCCAGGTGCCAGAACAGGCCACCTGCCGTGCCGGCGATGCTCCCCCCGGCGTAGTAGCTGAACAGGTACAAGGACGATGCTTGCCCCTTGGCCCTGGTGGCGCGGCGGCCGATCCAGCTGCTGGCCACCGAATGGGCGCCAAAGAAGCCGAAGGTAAAGATCAGCATGCCGATGATCACCAGCGGCAATGGCGTGAACATCGTCAGGGCGAGACCACCGATCATCAGCGCGATGGTGCACCAGAGCACTTTGCGGCGACCGAGTCTGTCGGCTAGCGAGCCGATTTTCGCTGAGCTGTAGATGCCCGACAGGTACACCACCGACAGCACCCCGACAAAGGCCTGTTCCATGTGGTACGGCGCGGCCAGCAGGCGATAGCCGATGTAGTTGAACAGCGTGACGAACGCGCCCATCAACACAAAGGCTTCAAGAAACAGCAGCGGCAGGCCGGTGTCGCGAAAGTGCATGGTGAAACCGTCGAGCAGGCTGCGCGGGTGCAGCGAGCGGGCGCGGAAGTTGCGCGATTCCGGGAGGATTTTCCAGAACACCGCCGCGGCAATCAGGGCCCCACCGGAGGGTGTAATTAGTTTTGTGTAAACGGTCATTTGGCAGGAGACTGCCTACCCCAAGGAAATCCAATGACCGAGCCAAAATCCAAGCGCGCCAAACGAGTCAAACCTGATCCTGAACTGGTTAAATTGGCCGACAGCCTGCTGAGCAATTAC
>NZ_JAHBDI010000020.1:0-81476 GCF_019956275.1 Pseudomonas sp. GL-RE-26 | reverse complement strand
ACGAAGCTCGTGCTTGTCACTCAGCATTCAACGGTCGAGGCCCTTGGTGGAATTCGGGAGCACCCCATATGAATCAGGCGCTGCCGAAGAAACTCTGGGATCGACTCGGGCTGGTCTCAATACTGGATACGATAACCCGGCTTAACCGCTTAACCTGAACCGCCGTATACGGAACCGTACGTACGGTGGTGTGAGAGGACGGCGGATGTAAATCCGCCTCCTACTCGATTATGAGAGAACACCCATGACCGCCGCCAAGAACCGTATTTTAGAGCTGCGCGCTGAGCTGGATCAGCACAACTATCGTTACCACGTGCTCGACGAGCCGAGCATTCCGGACGCCGAATACGACCGCTTGTTCAACGAGCTCAAGGCTCTGGAAGCGGCCAATCCCGAACTGATCACCAGCGACTCGCCCACCCAGCGAGTGGGCAGCGCGGCGCTGTCGGCGTTTACCCAGGTGCGTCACGAAGTGCCGATGCTCAGCCTCGGCAACGCCTTCGAAGAAACCGACATGCGCGAGTTCGACCGCCGGGTGACCGAAGGCCTGGACCTGCCGGCCGGCGATCTGTTCGGTGGCGGCGCAACCGTCGAGTACAGCTGTGAGCCCAAGCTCGATGGCCTGGCCGTCAGCCTGCTGTATCAGGATGGCATCCTGGTGCGCGGCGCGACTCGTGGGGACGGCACCACCGGCGAAGACATCAGCGTCAACGTGCGCACCGTACGCAACATCCCGCTCAAGCTGCACGGTACTGGCTGGCCGGCGACCCTGGAAGTGCGCGGCGAAGTGTTCATGTCCAAGGCCGGTTTCGAGCGGCTCAACGCCACGCAACTGGAAGTCGGCGGCAAGACCTTCGCCAACCCACGCAACGCAGCGGCAGGCAGCTTGCGCCAGCTGGATTCGAAGATCACCGCCAATCGCCCGCTGGAGTTCTGCTGCTACGGCATCGGCCAGGTGTCGGCGGACATTGCCGATACGCACATCGGCAATTTGCAGCAACTCCAGGCCTGGGGCATGCCGATCAGCCATGAGCTGAAACTGGCGCACGGCATCGCCGAGTGCCTGGATTACTACCGCGACATCGGTGAGCGTCGCAGTGCGTTGCCGTATGAAATCGACGGCGTGGTGTTCAAGGTCAACAGCATTGCCTCCCAGCGCGAGCTGGGTTTTCGCGCCCGCGAACCGCGCTGGGCTATCGCCCACAAATTCCCGGCGATGGAAGAACTCACCGAGCTGCTCGATGTGGAGTTCCAGGTCGGCCGTACCGGGGCGGTGACGCCGGTGGCACGCCTGAAACCGGTCAAGGTTGCGGGCGTCACGGTGGCCAACGCCACCCTGCATAACATGGACGAAGTTGCGCGCCTGGGCCTGATGATCGGCGACACGGTGATCATTCGCCGCGCCGGTGATGTGATTCCGCAGGTGGTGCAAGTGGTCATGGAGCGTCGTCCGGAAAACGCCCGGCCGGTGCAGATTCCCGAGCAGTGCCCGGTGTGCGGTTCCCATGTCGAGCGCACGCAGTTGATCAAGCGCAGCAAGGGTCGCGAGACGGTGAGCGAAGGCGCGGTGTATCGCTGCGTCGGTCGTCTGGCCTGTGGCGCGCAACTCAAGCAGGCGATCATTCACTTCGTTTCCCGTCGCGCCATGGACATCGAAGGCCTGGGAGAGAAGAGCGTCGAGCAACTGGTCGACGAAGGCCTGGTGAGCTCGCCGGCCGATCTGTACGCCCTCACGTTCGAGCAGATTGTCGATCTGGAAGGCTTTGCCGAACTGTCGAGCAAGAACCTGCTCGGCGCCATCGAAGACAGCAAGAAGCCGGGCCTGGCGCGGTTCATCTACGCCCTTGGGATTCCCGATGTCGGCGAGGAGACGGCCAAGGTACTGGCGCGTTCCCTGGGCTCGCTGGAGCGGGTGCAGCAGGCCTTGCCGCAGGTGCTCACGTACTTGCCGGATGTTGGCCTGGAAGTCGCGCACGAGATCCACAGCTTCTTCGAGGACGCGCATAACCAGCAGGTGATCGCGGAACTGCTCAAGCATGGTTTGCAGATTCAGGATCAGGGCGAGTTGGGTGCCGAGTTTTCGGCGAGCACCACCCTGGGTGGTTTCCTCGACAAGCTGCATATCCCCTTGGTCGGACCGGGCGGGGCGCAGAAACTGGCGGACAAATTCGGCTCGTTGCAGGCGGTGATCGGTGCTGACTGGCTGGATATGCGCCAGGCACTGCCGGAGAAGCAGGCCAATTCGGTGCGCGAATTTTTTGCGGTCGAGGACAATCGCCAGTTGGCCGAAGCGGCGGAGAAGCAACTGGCCGATTTCGGCATGCACTGGCAGAGCGAGAAGAAGGTCGTCGAAGGTTTGCCGCTGGCCGGGCAGACCTGGGTGCTGACCGGCTCGCTGGAGCTGATGAGCCGGGATATCGCCAAGGACAAACTCGAAAGCCTTGGCGCCAAGGTCGCCGGCTCGGTGTCGGCCAAGACCCATTGCGTGGTCGCAGGGCCGGGTGCCGGTTCGAAATTGACCAAGGCCAATGAGCTAGGGCTAAAGGTGCTGGATGAAGAGGCGTTTGTGGTGTTCCTGAAGGATCACAACATCCCGATCTAGCACGAACCCTGTGGCGAGGGAGCTTGCTCCCGCTTGCCTGCGCAGCAGGCACCAAGACAGCACAGGGCTGCTTGCACCCCAGCGAGAGCAAGCTCCCTCGCCACAAAAAAGCGGAACGATGTGCGAGCAAGAATGATCTAGTCTCTGCAAGCCCCAGGGAGAGATCGCCATGTACCCTTTCTTCGAGCAGCTCAGCTCGCGCATCGCCGCGCCGTTCATGGGCGAAAGCTCGCGCAACAGCAAGGTCTGGTCCTGTCGTTGCGGGCAGTCGCTGTTCTTTCGCAACAGCCAGTGCCTGGCCTGTTCGGCGGCGTTGGGTTATCAGCCGGAGCAGAGTCGCTTGTCTGCGCTGCAACCGGGTGTGCAGGCGGGCACCTGGCTGCTGGATGCCGATCCTGGGGCAGGCCTGTTTCGACGCTGCGCCAACCTCGACTCCCCGGCGGCCTGTAATTGGTTGTTGTCTGCCAATGACCATGACGTCTTGTGCATTGCCTGCAGCCTCAATCGCACCATTCCTGATCTGTCGATAGCCGAAAACCACGAGCGCTGGCGCAAAGTGGAAACCGCCAAGCGGCGTCTGGTCGCGCAACTGCTCAGCCTGGGGTTGCAGGTGATTCCCAAAACTGTCGATGAAGAGACGGGCCTCGCCTTCGATTTCATCGGCGTGGACCTCGAAGGCAAACCGCCCACCACCGGCCACGCCAATGGCCTGGTCACCCTCGATGTCAAGGAGGCCGACGATGCCCATCGCGAGCAGGTGCGGGTGCAAATGCACGAACCCTATCGCACGCTGCTCGGGCATTTCCGTCACGAAGTCGGGCATTACTACTGGGATCGATTGATCGCCGATAGCCAATGGCTTGAGCCTTTTCGCGGATTGTTCGGCGATGAGCGCGCCAGCTATGCCGACGCCCTCGAGCGGCATTATCAGCAGGGCGCACCGCTCGACTGGCAGCAGCACTACGTCAGCGCCTACGCCACCATGCACCCGTGGGAAGACTGGGCCGAAACCTGGGCCCATTACCTGCACATGATGGATGCGGTGGACACCGCGCTGGGGTTTGGCATGAGTGCCCGGGAAATGGACTTCGACTATCAGCCGTTTCCGTTGGATACTCTCTACGATCCGCAGCATCCCGGCGGCGTGGCGTTCCTGTCGTTCGTCAATGCGTGGATCGAACTGGCGGGCATGCTCAACGAATTGTCACGCAGCATGGGGCAGCCGGATTTCTATCCGTTCGTCCTGCCGCCAGCCGTCATCGCCAAGCTGCACTTTATCCACCTGGTGATTCAACAGGAGGGCGGCAGGGCGGACGAGGTGCTAGAGGCGCAATAGCAAGTGCTTGAAGCCCCTCATGTTTTTAATCCGAAACCAACGGTTGTAACTTCGTCTCAGATAGGTACAATGGCGCGGCTCGCCGACAGGTGAGCGTCGTTATGGTGACCCCATCGGTCCCCCCGCAACGATTACCCGTGAACCTGGTCAGATCCGGAAGGAAGCAGCCACAGCGGGAACATTGTGTGCCGGGGTGTGGCTGGTGGGGTTACCACCTTAACGCCACGCGAGTGTTCTCCCGCGTTATCTTTCTGAATTCAGACTTTCGCTAGCTGCCAGGATCTTCTCCGGGGTGGTTTTTTGTCGTTTGCGGTTTATCCACAGCCGCAGGCTCGCCACCGATATACAGCCGAACAATTTCATCGATCTCCCCGGACATCTTCATCCGCGCCAGGGTACTCAGGATGCTCTGCACCGGGATCTTCGGGTCGTTGCGAACGTAGCAGCCAATACGGTGTTCCTGCAGCACTGCCACGCCTTGCAGTTGCTGCTCCGGCAGCAGGCGGTGATTGAACCAGTCCAGGCTCCATTGATTGCTGACGGCATAGTCGTTGCGGCCGGCCAGGAGTTTTTCCATTACTTGTTCCTGATTGCGTGCGTCGTCGCGTTGCAGTTGGCCGGTGTCGAACAGTGGCTGCAGGGTCGGGTAGCTGTAGCCCAGCACGGTTCCAATGGACTGTTGCGGCAAGTCGGCGGGTTTGACTGCGCCGGGCGACGCATGCCGGGTGATCAACACGTCGGGTTGAACAAAGAGCGGGATACTCCAGAGAAAATCGCCAAGCTGATCGGGCAGCCACGATTGCGCGACATAACAGCGGACATCGACCTCGCCTTGCTCCATGGCGCTTTGTATGCGCCTGCGGGGCAATACATGGAATTCGGCCGGTACGCCAACCTGGGTCGCGAGGCTGAGCATCACGTCATACAGGATGCCCTGGGTTGGTTTGCCTCGTTCAATCTGCACCATGGGCATGGTCCAGCTATCGGTTATCACGAAGCGCAGCGGTGCTTGCGCAGCCACGCTGTCCAGGCTGATCAACAGCAATGCCCCCAAGGCCAGCCGCATAAACACTCCATTAAAAGACCCCGATGTGCAGCTTAGCCACAATACACGAGCGCACCGGATGCAATTTGTCCCTTGCTCCGCTAGCATTAGCCGCTTCTGCTTCCTTCGCTGCGACGGTTTTCGATGAGTTATCAGGTTCTTGCACGTAAATGGCGTCCGCGCTCGTTCCGCGAAATGGTCGGCCAGACCCATGTGCTCAAGGCTCTGATCAATGCCTTGGACAGCCAGCGGCTGCACCACGCCTACCTCTTTACCGGTACCCGTGGGGTCGGCAAGACCACCATCGCGCGGATCATTGCCAAATGCCTTAACTGCGAGACAGGTATCACTTCGACTCCCTGTGGCGAGTGTTCGGTGTGTCGCGAAATCGACGAAGGCCGCTTTGTCGACCTGATCGAGATCGACGCCGCGAGCCGCACCAAGGTCGAAGATACCCGAGAATTGCTCGACAACGTGCAGTACGCCCCGAGCCGTGGGCGCTTCAAGGTCTACCTGATCGACGAAGTGCACATGCTCTCCAGCCATTCCTTCAACGCACTGCTCAAAACCCTTGAAGAGCCGCCACCCTACGTCAAGTTCATCCTGGCGACCACTGATCCGCAGAAACTTCCTGCAACGATTCTGTCGCGGTGCTTGCAGTTCTCCTTGAAGAACATGACACCGGAACGCGTTGTCGAGCACCTGACCCACGTATTGGGTGTCGAGAACGTGCCGTTCGAGGACGATGCGCTGTGGCTGCTGGGCCGTGCCGCCGACGGGTCGATGCGTGATGCCATGAGCCTGACCGACCAGGCGATTGCCTTCGGTGAAGGCAAAGTCATGGCCGCCGACGTGCGCGCGATGCTCGGCACCCTCGATCACGGGCAGGTCTATGACGTCCTGCATGCGTTGATCGAAGGCGATGCCAAGGCGTTGCTCGAAGCCGTCCGCCACCTGGCCGAACAAGGCCCGGACTGGAACGGCGTGCTCTCGGAAATTCTCAATGTGCTGCACCGTGTTGCTATCGCCCAGGCCCTGCCGGAAGGTGTCGACAACGGTCACGGCGACCGTGATCGCGTGCTGGCACTGGCCCAAGCGTTGCCGGCCGAAGATGTGCAGTTCTACTACCAAATGGGCCTGATCGGCCGCCGCGATTTACCGCTGGCACCGGATCCCCGGGGCGGTTTTGAAATGGTGTTGCTGCGGATGCTGGCGTTCCGGCCCGCAGACACCGCGGATGCCCCGAGGCAACCGCTAAAGCCAGTGGGGATCAGCCAGGCCACAGTTGATTCCGCAAACTCAGTGGCTGCCGCGCCGGTTGTTGCGCCGGTAGTCGCTGCGGCCATTGCCCCGGTAGCAGCTGCGCCAGTGGCGGCTCCAGCGCCTGCACCGGAACCGGTTGCGCCGGTCGTTGTGCCTGAACCTGCGCCTGCGCCTGTGGTTGAAGTGATCGTGGTCGAAGAGGTGGTCGACCTGCCGTGGAATGACCCGGTCGAGCCAGCGCCCGTCCAGCAACCGTCGGCGGAGCCGGTGCTGGAAACCGCCAGCGAACAACCCGAATTACCGCCGATGCCGTTGCCGACACCGGACAGCGTGGTGCCGGACGCCCCGGAATGGGCCGCCGCGCCGATCCCGGAACCTTCGGTGGCCGAAGTCGATGCCGCGACGCCTGGCATGGACCTGGATGACGAGCCGCCGCTGGACGAAGATTACATCGAGCCGGACATGGATTCGGCCTACAGTTACCTCGACGAACTGGCCAGCGAGCACGCTGCCGACCCGGCCCCGGAACCCGAGCCTGAACCCGCGGCAATGCCGGCCACCGGTCTGGCCCTGCAATGGCTGGAGCTGTTCCCGAAATTGCCGATCTCCGGCATGACCGGCAGCATCGCCGCCAACTGCACGCTGATCGCGGTGGATGGCGACAATTGGCTGATGCACCTGGACCCGGCCCACAGTGCCTTGTTCAACGCCACTCAACAGCGTCGCCTCAACGATGCGCTGAACCAGTATCACCAGCGCACGCTGACCCTGAGCATCGAGCTGATCAAGCCCGAGCAGGAAACCCCGGCACAAGCGGCTTCGCGCCGCCGCGCCAACCGTCAGCGCGAGGCGGAGGAATCGATCCACGGTGATCCGTTCATCCAGCAAATGATGCAGCAGTTCGGTGCGGTGGTCCGTAACGATACTATTGAACCTGTCGACGTCCTGGTCACTCAGGGCTAATAACTGAAGGCGTCCGGCCGCATGGGCCGGGCGCTGTTTTAATCCAAGTACTTTTGAGGTGATTACCATGATGAAAGGTGGCATGGCCGGCCTGATGAAGCAGGCGCAGCAGATGCAGGAAAAAATGGCCAAGATGCAGGAAGAACTGGCCAACGCCGAAGTCACCGGTAAGGCCGGTGGCGATATGGTCACCGTGGTGATGACCGGTCGTCATGACGTCAAGAGCGTGACCATCGACCCGAGCCTGGTCGAAGGCATGAGCGAAGACGACAAGGAAATGCTGGAAGCGGTCATCGCCTCCGCGGTCAACGATGCCGTGCGCAAGATCGAAGCCAACAGCCAGGACAAGATGGGCAGCATGACTGCGGGCATGCAACTGCCGCCGGGCATGAAACTGCCATTCTGATTCGCCTTCAGGCGGCAGATGAGTTACAAAAATGCCAGGCATAGCGCCTGGCATTTTTGTTTCTGGCCATTGGGTAGGTAGTGACAGGTATGCCACCATCGCGAGCAGGCTCGCTCTCACAGGGGATTGCATTCCAAATGTGGGAGCGGGCTTGCTCGCGAAGAATTCACCCCGGTCCAACTGAGTAAACATCGAACGCCATACCGCCACAAAGGTCTGCTCCCTCTATCACTGAATCTCATCGATCACAGGAGACGCTGCCATGTCCGACACCATGACCCTCAATCAACGCATTGTCCTGGCTTCTCGCCCGGTGGGCGCGCCAACGCCGGAAAACTTCCGCATGGAGCGGGTGGCGCTGCCGGACTTGGCCGACGGTGAGGTGCTGCTCAAGACCGTTTTCCTGTCGCTGGACCCCTACATGCGCGGACGCATGAGTGACGCACCTTCCTACGCCGCTCCGGTGGAAATCGGCGAAGTCATGACCGGGGGCGCTGTCAGCCGGGTCGAGCGTTCCCTCAATCCGAAGTTTCAGGAAGGTGACCTGGTGGTCGGTGCCACCGGTTGGCAAAGCCACAGCATCAATGACGGTCGCAGCATCATTCCGATTCCTGGGCTGCCAAACCCTTCGATGGCTCTCGGGGTGCTGGGGATGCCGGGCATGACCGCGTACATGGGCCTGATGGACATCGGCCAGCCGAAGGCCGGCGAAACCCTGGTGGTTGCAGCGGCGTCCGGGGCGGTGGGCTCGGTGGTTGGCCAGGTGGCGAAGATCAAGGGGTTGCGCGTGGTTGGCGTGGCAGGTGGTGCGAACAAGTGCCGCTATGTCGTCGAAGAGCTGGGCTTCGATGCCTGCATCGACCACAGGAGCCCGGACTTTGCCGATGAACTGGCCAAGGCCTGTGGCAAGGGAATCGACATCTACTACGAAAACGTCGGCGGCAAGGTATTCGACGCGGTGGTGCCGTTGCTCAACCCCAAGGCGCGGATTCCACTCTGCGGCCTGATTGCCTCCTATAACGCCCATGAGGCGCCGAGCGGCCCGGATCGCCTGCCACTGTTGCAGCGCACCCTGTTGACCAAGCGGGTGCGCATCCAGGGCTTCATCGTGTTCGATGACTATGGTGATCGCCAGTCGGAATTCCTCAGCACCATGGCGCCCTGGGTACGCGATGGCAAGGTGAAGTTCCGCGAAGACGTGGTCGATGGCCTGGAACAGGCGCCCGATGCGTTTATCGGCATGCTGGAAGGGCGCAACTTCGGCAAACTGGTGGTTCGGGTTTCCCGGGACTGAGTAATTGACGCTGCAATTTGACGCTCAACCGAGGCGCGGGTATAAACCGCGTCTCGTTGTTTTGTCGGATTTTTCCACCATGAGCTTCAGCCCTTTGATTCGCCAACTGATCGACGCCCTGCGAATTTTGCCAGGCGTGGGTCAGAAAACCGCCCAGCGCATGGCGTTGCAGTTGCTCGAGCGTGACCGCAGCGGCGGCTCGCGCCTGGCGCTGGCCCTGAGCCAGGCCATGGAAGGGGTTGGTCACTGCCGCTTGTGCCGTACGCTGACGGAAGATGATCTGTGCCCGCAATGCGCCGATACTCGTCGCGACGACACCTTGCTCTGCGTGGTGGAAGGCCCGATGGACGTCTATGCGGTGGAGCAGACCGGTTTTCGCGGGCGCTATTTCGTGCTCAAGGGGCATCTTTCGCCGCTCGACGGCCTGGGGCCGGAAGCCATCGGTATTCCGCAATTGATGGCGCGGATCGAGGAGGCCGGCACGTTCGCCGAAGTCATCCTGGCCACCAACCCGACCGTGGAAGGTGAAGCCACGGCGCACTACATCGCCCAATTGCTCAGCAGCAAAGGCCTGATCGCCTCGCGCATCGCCCATGGCGTACCGCTGGGTGGCGAGCTGGAGCTGGTGGATGGCGGGACACTGGCGCATTCGTTTGCCGGGCGTAAGCCGATCACTCTGTAATTTGTGTTGTTTGGGCTGACGCCATCGCGAGCAAGCTCGCTCCCACATTGGTTTTGTGTACGCCGCAATACCCTGTGAGAGCGAGCTTGCTCGCGATAAGGGCACCTCGCTCTACCTGACTTACACAATTTTGTTGAAAACCAAGCAAGCGCTCGGTTAACTTCACTGACCTCTTCAGTGGAGCTCGCCGATGTCTGCCTTTCAGGAATACTTCGACCCCGGCCACCAATTGGTCCGTGACAGCGTCAGACGTTTCGTCGAGCGCGAGATACTTCCTGATATCGAGCAGTGGGAAGAAGCCGAAAGCTTTCCTCGTGAGCTCTACCTCAAGGCCGGTGCAGCGGGGATTCTCGGCATCGGTTATCCGGAAGCTTACGGAGGCAGCCATGAAGGGGATCTGTTCGCCAAGGTTGCCGCCAGTGAAGAGTTGATGCGCTGCGGCTCAGGCGGGCTGGTTGCCGGCCTGGGGTCGCTGGATATCGGCTTGCCGCCCATTCTCAAGTGGGCCCGGCCCGAAGTGCGGGATCGTGTGCTGCCCCAGGTGCTGTCGGGAGAGAAGATCAGCGCCCTGGCCATCACCGAGCCTGGCGGCGGCTCCGACGTCGCCAACCTGCAAACCCGTGCCGTGCGCGACGACGATTTCTACCGGATCAGTGGCAGCAAGACCTTTATCACCAGCGGCGTGCGCGCGGATTTCTATACCGTTGCCGTGCGAACGGGCGAGCCAGGTTTCGGTGGCATCAGCCTGCTGCTGATCGAGAAGGGCACGCCCGGTTTCACCGTAGGACGGCAGCTGAAGAAAATGGGCTGGTGGGCGTCAGACACCGCTGAACTGTTCTTCGATGATTGCCGGGTGCCTGTAGGAAACCTGATCGGTGCCGAGAACATGGGCTTTGCCTGCATCATGGGCAATTTCCAGAGCGAACGCCTGGCCCTGGCGTTGATGGCCAACATGACCGCACAACTTGCGCTGGAAGAGAGCCTGAAATGGGCGCGCCAGCGCGAAGCCTTTGGCAAGCCGATCGGCAAGTTTCAGGTGATCAAGCATCGCCTCGCCGAGATGGCGACCGCGCTGGAGGTGTCCCGGGAATTCACATACCGCCAGGCGGCGAAGATGGCGGCGGGGCAGAGCGTGATCAAGGAGATTTCCATGGCCAAGAATTTTGCGACGGATACCGCGGACCGGATCGTCACCGATGCGGTGCAGATACTCGGTGGGCTGGGTTACATGCGCGAGAGTCTGGTGGAGCGGCTGTACCGCGACAACCGGATCCTGTCGATTGGCGGCGGGACGCGGGAAGTGATGAACGAGATCATCAGCAAGCAGATGGGGCTTTGAGTTCGGTGGTGTAGCGGCTGACGCTTTCGCGAGCAAGCCCGCTCCCACAGTGAATTGCATTCTTCCTGACAGAACGCAGTCAAATGTGGGAGCGGGCTTGCTCGCGAATGGCGTCAGTACAGGCGCCAGATTACTTATCGCTCAACGCAAACTGCGTCAGGCAGAACGTAGGAATGCCCATGTCTTCCAGACGCTGCGAGCCACCCAGTTCCGGCAGATCGATGATCGCCGCCGCTTCATGCACCCGCGCGCCCATGCGGCGGATCAGGTTGGCGGCGGCAATCAGGGTGCCGCCGGTAGCGATCAGGTCATCGAACATCACCACCGAATCCCCTTCACACAGGCTGTCGGCGTGCACTTCCAGGAAGGCTTCGCCGTATTCGGTCGCATAGCCCTCGGCCAGCACTTCAGCCGGCAGTTTGCCTTGCTTGCGGAACAGCACCAGCGGCTTGTTCAACTGATAGGCCAGTACCGAACCGATCAGGAAACCACGGGCGTCCATCGCGCCGATGTGGGTGAAGTCAGCCTCGACGTAACGGTGGGCGAAGCTGTCCATCACCAGGCGCAGGGCCGTGGGTGACTGGAACAGCGGGGTGATGTCGCGAAAGATCACACCCGGTTTCGGGAAGTCGATGACAGGGCGGATGAGGGATTTGATGTCGAAGGAGTCGAAGACCATCGTCGTGGTGTCCTGGCAGGGCTGCAAACAACGAAGTATAACGGCGGCTGAACCGTTTCGCTCAGCCGCAACGTTTTGTTTCAGCCTTCCAGCGAGCCACCGGCCAGGGCGCACAGCTGGATCGGGTCGATAATCCGGATTTCCTTGCCTTCTGCCGCAATCAGTTCGTTTTGCTGGAAGCGGGTAAAGACCCGTGACACGGTTTCCACCGCCAGGCCCAGGTAGTTGCCGATTTCGTTGCGCGACATGCTCAGGCGGAACTGATTGGCGGAAAAACCCCGGGCGCGGAAACGTGCCGAGAGGTTGACCAGGAAGGTGGCAATGCGTTCGTCGGCGGTCTTTTTCGACAACAGCAGCATCATCTGCTGGTCGTCACGGATTTCGCGACTCATCACGCGCATCAGCTGACGGCGCAACTGCGGCAATTGCAGGGCCAGTTCGTCGAGGCGTTCGAAAGGAATCTCACACACCGAGGTGGTTTCCAGGGCTTGTGCCGACACCGGGTGCTTTTCGGTGTCCATGCCCGACAGGCCAACCAGTTCGCTGGGCAGGTGGAAACCAGTGAGCTGTTCCTCACCGGTGTCGCTCAGGCTGAAGGTCTTGAGGGCGCCAGAACGGACTGCGTAAACAGAATCGAAGGTATCGCCCTGGCGGAACAGAAATTCGCCTTTTTTCAGCGGCCGGCCGCGTTTGACGATTTCGTCCAGCGCATCCATGTCTTCCAGATTCAACGAAAGTGGCAGGCAAAGAGGGGCCAGGCTGCAATCCTTGCAATGGGCTTGATTATGAGCGCGCAGTTTTACTGGCTCGGACATTTCTTCAATCCTTGTGGGAATTCACACATAAGACGTAAGGGTAACTCACCCGAGGACATTGAGGCCAGCCTGTGGCGCTTTTGTCGCAGCGCTCTAGATTACCCGTGAAAAACGCTGGCGACTGTGTTGTTCCAGGTACGCGTCGAACACCATACACACCGAGCGGGCCAACAGTCGTCCGGCGGGCAGGATGGTGATCCTGTCGCGTTCGAGTTCGATCAGCCCGTCTTTGGCCATGCCTTGCAGCTGGGGCCAGAGATCACCGAAATAGCCCTGGAAATCGATGTTGAAGGCCCGTTCGATATCGGAAAACTCCAGGCTGAAATTGCAGATCAATTGCTGGATGACCGCGCGCCGCAGCCGGTCGTCGGCGTTGCACAGCAGGCCACGGCTCGTGGCGAGCTGCATGGATGCAAGGACGTTCTGGTACTCGGTCAGGTCGCTGCTGTTCTGGCAGTACAGGTCGCCGATCTGGCTGATCGCCGACACGCCAAGGCCGATCAGATCGCAATGACCGTGGGTGGTGTAGCCCTGGAAGTTGCGTTGCAGGGTCGACTCTTCCTGGGCAATCGCCAGCTCATCGTCGGGCAGGGCGAAGTGGTCCATGCCAATGTAGCGGTAGCCGGCGCTGATCAGTTGCTCAATGGTGCGCTGCAGCATTTCCAGTTTCTGCGCGGGTGTTGGCAGTTCATTGCTGTTGATGCGCCGCTGGGGCATGAAGCGTTCCGGCAAGTGGGCGTAGTTGAACACCGATAACCTGTCCGGTTGCAGGTTGATGACCTCTTCGACGGTGCGGGCGAAATTCTCCGGCGTCTGTCTTGGCAGGCCGTAGATCAGGTCGATGTTGATCGAGCGAAACTGCAAGGTGCGGGCGGCGTCGATCACCGCGCGGGTTTCTTCCAGGCTTTGCAGGCGATTGACTGCACGCTGAACCGCCGGATCGAGGTCTTGCAGGCCGATGCTCACCCGATTGAAGCCCAGTTCCCGCAGCAGGCCCATGGTCGACCAGTCGGCCTCGCGCGGGTCGATCTCGATGCCGTAGTCGCCGGAGTCGTCGTCCAGCAAATTGAAGTGTTTGCGCAGATGCGTCATCAACTGGCGCAGTTCGTCGTGGCTGAGAAAGGTAGGTGTGCCGCCACCGAAGTGCAGTTGCTCGACTTTCTGCGTGGGGTCGAGGTGGCAAGCGATCAACTGGATTTCCTGTTCCAGGCGCTGCAAATACGGCTGCGCCCGCCCGCGATCCTTGGTGATGACCTTGTTGCAGGCGCAGTAATAGCAAATGTTCGCGCAGAACGGCACGTGCACGTACAGCGACAACGGGCGTTGGGCCTTGCGGCTGTCGCGCAGGGCATGAAACAGGTCGAAAGTGCCGACCTGGCTGTTGAATTGCACGGCGGTCGGGTACGAGGTGTAGCGTGGTCCCGCCAGGTCATAACGGCGGATCAGATCGGTGTCCCAACGAATGGCGTCGAGCATCATGCGGGCATTCCCCCGGATAGGCTGGCAGTGTCAGCCACTTTATGCGAGGGCGGGGAGGGGCATCTTGATTTGCATCAAGGGGGAGTGTGAAGTGCATTTTGTGGCGAGGGGGCTTGTCGGAATGCCGCACCACCCCGTTCGGCGGCGTAGCCGTCGTATACCCAACAACTTTTTCTCACTGACTCACTGCATTATCTGATTTGGGGCCGCTGCGCAGCCCAACGGGGTGGTGCGGCATTCCGACAAGCCCCCTCGCCACAATGTCAGTGCCCCATGAGCCAATGCTGATGCGGCCCCGGCAAGGTCCAGATGCCGAACAGCATCACGAGCAATCCACCCGCCATCCGCACGCTGCGTTTGCGCAACAGTGCGGTGATGCGCTCGGCGGCAAGGCCTGTCGCCAGCAGCACCGGCCAGGTGCCGAGCCCGAACGCGAGCATCAACAATGCGCTGTCCAGCGCGTTGCCCTGGCTGGCCGACCATAGCAAGGTGCTGTAAACCAGACCGCACGGCAGCCAGCCCCAGAGCGCGCCCAACAGCAGCGCACGGGGAACGCTCGACACCGGCAACAACCGGTTGGCGACTGGCTGGATATGCCGCCACAGGCCGCGACCGAGGCTTTCGATACGGGTCAGGCCGCTCCACCAGCCGGCCAGGTACAGGCCCATGGCAATCAGCAGCAAGCCGGCAAGGATGCGCAGGAACATCGCCGCCGGGCTGCTGGCCACGGCCCATCCGGCCAGGCCGATCAGCAGTCCGGCGCAGGCATAGCTCAGGATCCGGCCCAGGTTGTAGGCCAGCAACAAGCGAAAGCGGCGACTGCGTTGTTCCTTGGGAATCGCCAGGGTCAGCGCGCCCATCAAGCCGCCGCACATGCCCAGGCAATGGCCGCCGCCGAGCAAGCCGAGGATCACCGCAGACACCAGCAGTGGCGCAAGGTCAAGCATGGGGCGGGGCCTTGTCTTGCGGCTTGGTCGGTTGGCCGCTGGCCTCATCGACGGCGGCGGTGTGGTTCGGGTCCTGGTCGTCGAACAGGATGCTATGGGCCGGGCCGTCGAGGTCGTCGTACTGACCGCTGTCCACCGCCCAGAAGAAGATATAGACGGCGATGGCCACGATCAGCAGCGCAGCGGGAATCATCACGTAAAGAGCTGGCATCTGGACTCCATGCCCGCGCGGCTCAGGCCGGCAGCGGGCGGGTTTCTGGCGAAGTGCTGGCGGCGGGCGCGCTCGGCATGCGAGTCAGGCGCAGCGCGTTCAACACCACGGTCAACGAACTGATCGACATGCCCACCGCCGCCCAGACCGGAGTGATCCAGCCGAGGGCGGCGAAGGGCAACATGAGGCCATTGTACAACCCGGCCCACAGAAGGTTCTCGATAATGACCCGGCGGGTGCGCCGCGCCAGGCTGAAGGCTTGCACCAGCGCGTCGAGGCGGTTGGACAGCAACACGGCATCGGCACTGGTTTTCGCAAGGTCGGTGGCCGAGCCCATGGCGACGCTGATATCCGCAGCCGCCAGCACCGGCACATCATTGACGCCGTCGCCGAGCATCAACACCTTGCGACCTTCCTTGTGCAGTTGTTGCAGGACCTGCAGTTTATCGTCCGGACGCAAGCCGCCACGGGCTTCATCGATACCCAGTTCCGCCGCCACGCTGGCGACCATCGGCGAGCTGTCGCCGGACAACAGCAGCGTGCGCCAGCCACGCGCCTTGCACGCGGCCAGCAGTGCGGGCGCATCGGCCCGCAAGCGATCGTCGAGGACGAACCAGACCAGCGGTCCCTGGCTGTCGCCAAGCAGCAGCCATTGGCCGGCTTCTTCGGGCATCGACGGCACCACGGCGCCGCTGAGTTCGCAGACGAAACGCGGTTGGCCGATGCGCAGACGTCGCCCATCAACCAGCCCCTCCAGGCCAAGGCCCGGTGTGCTGTGGACTTCTTCGGCAGCCATCGGCGCACGACCGAAAGCGCGGGCGATCGGATGTTCGGAGCGGTTTTCCAGGGCGGCGGCGAGACCCAGGCATTGATCGCTGTCGAGTGCGCCGAGGGGGCGGATCGAACGCAGCGCCAGGCGACCTTCGGTGAGGGTTCCGGTCTTGTCGAAAATCACTGTGTCGATCTGGTTCAGGCCTTCCAGCACATGGCCACGCGTCAACAGCAGGCCCAGTTTGTGCAATGTGCCGGTGGCGGCGGTGAGGGCGGTCGGTGTGGCCAGCGACAACGCGCAAGGGCAAGTCGCTACCAGCATCGCCAACACAATCCAGAATGCTCGCGATGAGTCCAGTTCCCACCACAGCAGGCCAATGACCGCAGCCGCAATCAACGACAACAGTAGGAACCATTGCGCGGCGCGGTCGGCGATTTCCGCCAGGCGCGGCTTTTCGGCCTGGGCACGATCGAGCAGGCGAACGATGGCCGAGAGGCGAGTGTCCTGGCCCAGGGCCTGAACCTCGACGGTCAGTGCGCCTTCGACATTCATTGTGCCGGCGGTGACCGCGTCGCCGAGGGTGCGGGGTTGTGGCAGGTATTCACCGGTCAGCAGGGACTCGTCGACACTCGACTGGCCGTCGAGGATCTTGCCGTCAGCCGGGAGAATGGCGCCCGGATGAACCAGCACCTGATCGCCGACACGCAGTTCACTGAGCAGGATGCGTTCGCTCTGGCCGTCGGTTGTCAATCGCAGGCACGAGGCGGGCAACAGATTCACCAGCTGCGCGGTGGCGGCGGCGGTGCGTTCGCGGGCGCGGCGTTCCAGATAACGCCCGGCCAGCAGGAACAGGGCAAACATGCCGACGGCATCGAAATACAGTTCGCCAACCCCGGTGACCGACGTCCAGATCCCGGCGATGTAAGCGCTACCGATGGCCAGCGACACCGAAACGTCCATGGTCAGGTGGCGGGTGCGCAGATCGCGCATGGCGCCTTTGAAGAACGGCGCGCAGCTGTAGAACACAATCGGAGTGGTGAGGAACAGCGCGACCCAGCGCAGGATGGTGTGCAGTTCGGGGCTGAGGTCGATGTTGAATTCAGGCCAGGTGGCCATGGTTGCCATCATCGCCTGGAACCACAGCAAACCGGCCACGCCGAGCTGGCGCAGGGCCAGGCGGTTTTCGCTGGCCAGTTGTTCGCTGGCCCGGTCGGCCTGATACGGGTGTGCGGCGTAACCGATGTGACGCAGCTCGCTGAGGACCTGGCTCAGCGGCAATTGCCCATCGGCCCAGCGTACGTGCAGGCGATGGTTGGACAGGTTCAGGCGCGCTTCGGCCACGGCCGGCAAGGTGCGCAGGTGTTTTTCGATCAGCCAGCCGCAAGCCGCGCAGCTGATGCCTTCCATCAATAGTGTGGTTTCGGCGAGTTCGCCGTCGTGGCGAACGAAGGGTTGCTGCACATCGGCACGGTCGTACAGCGCCAGTTCATCCACCAGTTGCACCGGCAGCGCTTCGGGGTTGGCCGAGGCTTCGCTGCGGTGCTGGTAATAGCTTTCCAGGCCACCGGCGACAATGGCTTCGGCCACGGCCTGGCAACCCGGGCAGCAAAATTCGCGGGTTTGCCCCAGGACCGCCGCGGTGAAGCGGCTGCCGGCCGGGACGGGCAGGGCGCAGTGGTAGCAGGGGAGTGGGGTGGTCATTTCTGTAGCCATGAAAGCCTTTGTGGCGAGGGAGCTTGTCGGATCGCCGCATCGTCCCGCTCGGCTGCGAAGCAGTCGTAGTGCTGCGGACTCGCTGTACCTGAAGGAACTGAGTTGCAGATTTTAGGGGTGCTGCGCACCCCAGCGGGAGCAAGCTCCCTCGCCACATTCGATGGCATTTTTATTTCTTCAGGTCTTCGGCACCTTGCAGCGGTTCGTCACCCAGCAGCAGGTCTTTGTCATGGCTGACCATTTCTTCTTCGAACATGCGCCAGATGTGCTCGTCCTGAGTGCCGAGCAACTCGACAAAACGCCGGCCTTCGACCTTGTCGCTCAACTGGCCGATGTAGCGGCCCTGTTCGGTTTCGCTGCGGGTCAGGGTGATCTTGCGATCCTTTTCCGGTTGGGTCGGCGAGATCAGGTTCAGCTCCAGGGTCCCGGGCTGGCTGTCGCCGCTCAGGCGCAGGTCAACCTCGCCGGTCATGCCATCGAGATGAACGCTGGCGCGCATTTTCAGGGTCTGGGCCAGCAGCTCACGGTCGAGGGAGCGGTTGATGCCTTTGCCGGCCTCGTAGTAGTTGTCGTTGACCAGGTTGTCCGGGTTCTTCACCGCGATGGTCACCATGGACAAGGTCAGGGTCACCGAGCAGGCCAGGATCCCGATGATGATCCACGGCCAGAGGTGCTTGTACCAGGGACTAGCGGCAGTTGCTGCGGGCATGTTCAGTTCTCTCAACGAATTTGTGGGCCGATGAACCGGCTCTTGGCTTCAATGTGGACGCTGTCGTCATCGGCGTCCTTGAGGATGAATTTCACCTCGTTGGTGCTCGACGGCAGTTTTTCCGGTGCGACGGAGAGCTCGGCAGGCTGGCTGATGATCTCGCCGGCCGCGACCTTGATCTCGCGTCGACCCTGCAATTTGAGATCCGGCAGGCCGGAGGCTTCGAGCAGGTAGGTATGGTCGCGCTGGTCCTTGTTCATGATTTTCAGGCTGTAGACGTTTTCGATCCGGCCTTCGGCGTTCTCGCGGTACAGCACGCGGTCCTTGCTGACATCGAAGCCCACCAGTGCACGCATGAAGAACGCCGTCGCCAGCAGGCTGATCATCGCCAGCAGCACCACGGCATAGCCAATCAGGCGCGGACGCAGTTTATGGGTTATCTGCCCGGACAGGTTGTGCTCGGTGGTGTAGCTGATCAGCCCGCGCGGGTAATCCATTTTGTCCATGATGGCGTCGCAGGCATCGATACAGGCGGCGCAACCGATGCATTCGATTTGCAGGCCGTCGCGGATGTCGATACCGGTCGGGCAGACCTGGACGCACATGGTGCAGTCGATGCAGTCGCCCAGGCCCTGAGCCTTGTAGTCGATGCCTTTTTTGCGCGGGCCACGGCCTTCGCCACGGCGCGGGTCGTAGGAAACGATCAGGGTGTCCTTGTCGAACATCACACTCTGGAAGCGCGCGTACGGGCACATGTAGATGCACACCTGTTCACGCAACCAGCCGGCGTTGCCATAAGTGGCGAGGGTGAAGAAACCGACCCAGAAGTACGACCAGCCATCCGCCTGGCCGGTGAAGAAGTCGAACACCAGTTCGCGGATCGGCGAGAAGTAGCCGACGAAGGTCATGCCGGTGACGAAACCGATCAGCAGCCACAGGCTGTGTTTGCTGAACTTGCGCAGGAGCTTGTTGGCGCTCATCGGCGCCTTGTCGAGCTTGATGCGTTGGTTGCGGTCACCTTCAGTGACTTTTTCGCACCACATGAAGATCCAGGTCCAGACGCTTTGCGGGCAGGTATAGCCGCACCAGACCCGTCCGGCGTACACGGTGATGAAGAACAGGCCGAAGGCGGCGATGATCAACATGCCGGACAGCAGAATGAAGTCCTGGGGCCAGAAGGTGGCGCCGAAAATGAAGAACTTGCGCTCCGGCACGTTCCACCACACGGCTTGATGACCGCCCCAGTTCAGCCACACCGTGCCGAAATACAGCAGGAACAACACGGCACCGCCGGTCATCCGCAGGTTACGAAACAGGCCGGTGAAGGCGCGGGTGTAGATTTTTTCCCTGGAGGCATAGAGGTCGACGCTGTTGTTCGCGTTCTTGGTGGGTGGAGTGACGTCGTGTACCGGAATCTGGTTGCTCATCATTGCATCCCACGGCAGTGGAAAAATGCCTCGGTCAGTACGTGCCGACCGCGGTCAAAAAGGGGTGTTGCAGTGGCGCAATGATACGCCTGTCGCTCTAGCCTGCGGGTGCGACCTTTGGTCGCGTTGGGAGAAATCCGCGGATGGTGTAGCGAATGTAACAAAACATGATGCAGGTCAATTGACACCCGCAGTATAGCTGCCCGGTCGTGGGGCATCGACGCCATCAGGTCATCCGATGGCGTCGCGGCGGTTTATTTGACCGGGACGGTATGGCTGGCAACAGGATTGCGCCAGTCATTGCCGGCGATGACGTTGACGGTGAGGGACTTTCTGTCGGGAGAAAAACTGGCCGACAACCAGCTTTGCCGAGTGGCCGAACCACTCATGAACAGTGGCGTATCACCATAGACGTAGTTGCTGGTCGGGTACTTTCCGTTCTGTTTGTTTGCATCGGCGGAAAATACGGCGGTCACGCGATAGTCCTCGAGCATCCGGGAGAACCGCATGATTTCGCGCTCCTGAACCGGCCAGCCGAACGGCTGGTGCAAGTTCAGCAGAATGATTTTGCCCTGGGCTCGAGCACGTTGCAGGTCTCGCTCCAGCCAGTCCAGCGAAGCGGTGATTTCGTAGGCGGTCGTATTGAAAAGCGAGTGAGTGGAAAAGTTGACGGAGTAGGTTGGCTCGTTGTGCAACTGGACCAAGTGAACATCGCCATAGTCCCTGGAATACGCCAGGCTGCCGTACCAGGTTTTCGTGAAAACAGAAGCCCTGGCGGCGAGGTCCAGGGTGGCGACTTTACCCCAGTAGCGATTCTTCAGGTCGTCGACGCTCCCGGCAGCGCAGTCGGGGCAACCTGCGACATTGAAGTCGTAGTCGTGATTGCCCAAGCCAAAGTCGTAAAGTTTGTTGAGTTTGTCCTGCAATACCGAATGAACGTAGGCGCGTTCTCTGGGATGCCCGGAAGCGGTCAGGTTACCGTTGATCATCACCGGGATGGCGGCAGCCCCTCCGAGTTGGTTCCTGAAGTCGGCAATGCTGCTGTATTGGGCGTTGATCAGCCACTTTGATCGCGCTTCCTTGTCGGCTGCGGACTCGTGTTCCTTGTTATCGGATTTTTCACTGGAGGGGTACTTCGGTTCCGAGGCAAACACCAGGTGTTGCGGCTGGGATTGGCTGGCCATCGAATGCATGACGGGGGCACAGGTCAATATCAGCAGGGAGAGCAGTTTGCAGCTGTTTGAAATTATCATGGAAGTCCATTTCCGTTTTATTGATGTTGTTTGTCTTGCGGTGCAGGGATTGTCGAAATAGATGAATTTATGCGGCGGTTTTTTCTGAAGCAATCAGGTGTCGAGGCTTTGTTGATAAGGCATGTTTCCGCGATTGACTGGAAATTTGCTCTATTGGTTTTGTTGTTTGGCATCAATAACAAAACGGCCCCGCCAATTCACATTGGCGGGGCCGTATTTTGTAGCTTCAAGCGTTTGCCTTACTCGGCGTCCGCTGCCTTCTCGCCGTGAGACAGGCTGTAGACGTAAGCGGCCAGCAGGTGAACCTTGTCGTTACCTTGCAGCTGCTCTTGCGCAGGCATCTGGCCCTGACGGCCATAACGGATGGTCTGCTGCAGTTGAGCGAAGCTCGAACCGTAGATGAACGCTGCCGGGTGAGTCAGGTTAGGTGCGCCCATCGCTGGGGTGCCTTTGCCTTCCGGACCGTGGCACGCCACGCAGTTGGTAGCGAACAGTTTCTGCCCGGCAACCGGGTCGGCCTTGGTGCCTTCCGGCAGCTTGCGGCCATCGAGGTTGGTCAGGACAAACGCGGCCACGTCGGCCACGCCTTGCTCGCCAATCACGTCAGCCCACGCAGGCATCACCGCATGACGGCCGCCCATGATGGTGGTCTTGATGGTTTGCGGCTCGCCGCCCCAGCGCCAGTCGGCGTCGGTCAGGTTCGGGAAGCCATAGGCGCCCTTGGCGTCGGAACCGTGGCAAACCGAGCAGTTGGAGGCGAACAGGCGGCCACCCATCTTCAGGGCTTGCGGGTCCTTGGCCACTTCTTCGATTGGCATGGCCGCGAACTTGGCGAAGATCGGACCGAACTTGGCGTCCGACTTGGCCATTTCCTTTTCCCACTCGTGAACGCCGGTCCAGCCGGTCTGGCCGTTGGCGAACGGGGTCTGCTTCTCGTTGTCGAGGTAGCCGTAACCCGGCAGCAGGCCTTTCCAGTTACCCAGGCCCGGATACAGCGCCAGGTAGCCCAGTGCGAAGATGATGGTGCCCACGAACAGCATGAACCACCATTTCGGCAGCGGGTTGTCGTACTCCTCGATGCCATCGAAGGAGTGCCCGACGGTCTCGTCTGTCTGTTCGCTGCGCTGGCCCTTGCGGGTCGACAGCAGCAGCCAGGTCAGGGCGAAGATCGTACCGAGACTGAGGACTGTGACGTACAGACTCCAGAATGTAGTCATTCTTTGTTACTCCTAGAAGCTTGCTCGACGTGCTTGATGGCTTCGGGATCATCCGCGAAAGGCAGCAAGGTCGCGTCTTCAAACTCCGACTTGCGCTTGGGGCTGAACACCCACAGTGCCAGTCCGATGAAGGCCACCATCACGACAACGGTGCCCAGGCCACGAATCATCCCTATATCCATCTAATTCACCGTTTGCTTTTGATGATGGTGCCCAGGCCTTGCAGATAGGCCACCAGCGCGTCCATTTCGGTTTTGCCCTTCACAGCATCCTTGGCGCCGGCGATGTCTTCGTCGGTGTAAGGGACGCCGAGCGTGCGCAAGACTTCCATTTTCTTGGCGGTGTCTTTGCCGTCGAGCTTGTTTTCCACGAGGAACGGGTAGGCCGGCATTTTCGACTCGGGCACTACGTTGCGCGGGTTGTACAGGTGCGCACGCTGCCAGTCATCGGAGTAACGACCGCCGACGCGGGCCAGGTCCGGACCGGTACGCTTGGAACCCCACAGGAACGGGTGGTCCCAGACGCTTTCACCGGCGACCGAGTAGTGGCCGTAGCGTTCGGTTTCAGCACGGAACGGACGGATCATCTGCGAGTGGCAGCCGACACAACCGTTGGCGATATAAACGTCCCGGCCTTCCAGTTCAAGGGCGGTGCGGGGCTTCATGCCCTCGACCGGCTTGTTGGTGACATCCTGGAAAAACAGCGGAACGATCTGGGTCAGGCCGCCGATGCTGACGGCGATGACCATGAAGAAGGCCAGCAGGCCAATATTCTTCTCGACTGCTTCATGCTTCATCAGTGAGCTCCAACTACGGCAATCTGTTCGGCGGCTTTGGCTTCAGCCGGGTTCGAGGCGCGTACGGTACGGAATACGTTGTAGGCCATGAACAGCATGCCGGTGGCGAAGAATGCACCGCCCAGGGCGCGGACGATGAAGCCCGGGTGGCTGGCTTGCAGCGCTTCGACGAACGAGTAGGTGAGGGTGCCGTCATCGTTGATTGCACGCCACATCAGGCCCTGGGTGATGCCGTTGACCCACATCGAAGCGATGTAGAGCACGGTACCGATGGTCGCGAGCCAGAAGTGGGTGTTGATCAGGCCGGTGCTGTGCATCTGCGCACGACCGAACAGTTTCGGGATCATGTGGTAGATGGCGCCGATCGAGATCATCGCAACCCAGCCCAGAGCGCCGGCATGTACGTGGCCGATGGTCCAGTCGGTGTAGTGCGACAGCGAGTTGACCGTCTTGATGGCCATCATCGGGCCTTCGAAGGTCGACATGCCGTAGAACGCCAGGGAAACCACCAGGAAGCGCAGGATCGGGTCGGTACGCAGCTTATGCCAGGCGCCCGACAGGGTCATCATGCCGTTGATCATGCCGCCCCAGCTTGGCGCCAGCAGGATGATCGACATCGCCATGCCCAGCGATTGTGCCCAGTCCGGCAGTGCGGTGTAGTGCAGGTGGTGCGGGCCGGCCCAGATGTACAGGGTGATCAGTGCCCAGAAGTGCACGATCGACAGGCGATAGGAGTAGATCGGACGCTCGGCCTGTTTCGGCACGAAGTAGTACATCATCCCCAGGAAGCCGGTGGTCAGGAAGAAGCCCACGGCGTTGTGGCCGTACCACCACTGGATCATCGCGTCCGTCGCACCCGAGTAGGCCGAGTAGGACTTGAACAGGCTGACCGGCAGCGACATGTGGTTGACGATGTGCAGCATTGCGGTCACGACGATGAACGCGCCGTAGAACCAGTTGCCCACATAGATGTGCTTGGTCTTGCGCTTGACGATGGTGCCGAAGAACACCAGACCGTAGGTGACCCAGACAATGGCCAGCAGAATAGCCAGGGGCCATTCCAGTTCCGCGTATTCCTTGGTGGTGGTGAAACCCATCGGCAAGGTAATGATCGCGCCGACGATCACCGCTTGCCATCCCCAGAAGGTAAAGGCGGCGAGGCTGTCGGAAATCAGTCGCGTTTGGCAGGTTCGCTGCACGACGTAATAAGAAGTGGCAAACAGTGCACATCCACCGAAGGCGAAAATCACCAGGTTGGTGTGCAGCGGGCGCAGGCGTCCAAAGCTCGTCCATGGCAGACCGAAGTTCAACTCCGGCCAGACCAGTTGCGAGGCAATGAAGACACCGAGCCCCATGCCAAGGATCCCCCAGACCACCGTCATGATGGCGAACTGGCGGACTACCTTATAGTTATAAGCAGTCGGACTGATTGCTGTGCTCATTCTAAGGTTCCACGGTTTGGGTGTTTTATTAGGATTAAAAATCGGCCGCAAGTATGGAGAAAGCAAGGGGTCATTGCAACGCGCCATGACCTGGGTCAATGCTTTCAAAAGCTGATTCTGCGGCCTTTCCATGCGCCGCGTAAGGACAAAATTGCCCGCGGGCAAAACGTCCCGGCGGACTGATCAGGCGAGGGGGTCAGGTCGGATGTAACGAGGTGTGTTCAAACGCAACGTTTGGCTGACCGAAGGCAATTGGTGCGACAGCCGGTATCTACCAGCCTTTGCGGCCTGTCATCGGGCAGATTCGTCGAACACATCGTTCAGGGTCGACCTGGAACCGGCACCGGCCAGTCCGCATCGGGGGAAGCTTAGACCCGAATCCGGTGATCCGAAAGAAAGAGTCAAAGAGGGTGCGACAATGCGTCGCAAAGAGGCAGCGGCAAGCTTCAAGCTGCAAGCTTCAAGAGAAATCCCGTTGCTTGCAGCTCTGGCTTTTGACTTTACTTGCCGCTTGTAGCTTGAAGCTTGCCGCTCAACGGCTCATCACCTCTGGAAAGGCTGTACACGTAAGCCGCGAGCAGCTGCACCTTATCGTTGCCGAGCAGTTCGTTCTGCGCCGGCATATGGCCCTGGCGGCCATGCCGAATCGTCTGCTCAAGCTGCGTCAGGCTTGTACCGTAAATGAAGCCGGCCGGGTGCGTCAGGTTCGGCGCGCCCATGGCTTCGGTGCCCTGGCCATTAGCTCCGTGACAGGCGACGCAGGTGGTGCTGAAGGCTTGCTGTCCGGCTTGCAGGTCGGCTTTGCTGTCGGCAGGCAATGGCAACTTGGCCAGGCCATGGCGCACATAAGCGGCGACGTTTTTCACACCGTCCTCCCCCAGGACTTCACCCCAGGCCGGCATCATCGCCATCCGGCCACCCATGATGGTGGTCTTGAGGGTTTCTGCATTGCCGCCCCAGCGCCAGTCGCTGTCGGTCAGGTTGGGGAAACCGTATGCACCCTTGGCGTCCGAGCCGTGGCACACCGAGCAGTTGGAGGCAAACAGGCGGCCGCCCATTTTCAGTGCCTGCGGGTCCTTGGCCACTTCTTCCACGGGCATCGCCGCGAACTTGGCGAAGATCGGCCCGAACTTCGCGTCAGCCTTGTCCATCTCCTTTTCCCATTCGTGCACGCCGGTCCAGCCGTTTTCGTAGCCGGGGAGGACGCCTTTCCAGCTGCCCAGGCCCGGATAAAGGATCAGATAACCGACGGCAAACACCAGGGTGCCAGCGAACAGCATGAACCACCATTGCGGCAACGGGTTGTCGTACTCCTCGATGCCGTCGAAGCTGTGGCCCATGGTCTGGTCGACACTGCCCTTGGTTTCACCCTTGCGGGTGCCGATCAACAGCCAGGTCAGGCCGATCAGGCTGCCGATGGTCAGTACGCAGATCCACGTACTCCAGAAGGTGGTCATGGCCGGGTACTCCTTGTTGCTGATTCTTCAGTGATGTCGGGTTGTGGCTCGTCGGCGAACGGCAGCAGGCGCGCTTCGGCGAATTCCGGGCTGCGCTTGCCGTTGAATACCCACAGGGTCAAGCCAATGAACGCGACGAATACGACGACAGTGCCAAGGCCGCGGATCATTCCAGTGCTCAATTCAAACATTGCTCACCTCTTGCTCTTGATGGCAGTGCCGAGCACTTGCAGGTAGGCGACCAGTGCATCCATCTCGCTCTTGCCCTTGAGGGACGCGACGGCGCCGGTGATGTCTTCGTCGGTGTACGGCACGCCCAGGGTGCGCATGGCCTTGATCTTGGTTTCGGTATGACTGCTGTCGAGTTGATTGGCCACCAGCCACGGGTAGGCCGGCATCTTCGACTCCGGCACGACGTTGCGCGGGTTGTACAAGTGCGCGCGGTGCCAGTCGTCCGAGTAGCGCGCGCCGACCCGCGCCAGGTCCGGCCCGGTGCGTTTCGAGCCCCACAGGAACGGGTGATCCCAGACGCTTTCACCGGCCACCGAGTAGTGTCCGTAGCGTTCGGTCTCGGCGCGGAACGGGCGGATCATCTGCGAGTGGCAGCCGACGCAGCCTTCGCGGATGTAGATGTCGCGACCTTCCAGTTGCAGTGCGGTGTAGGGCTTCATGCCTTCCACCGGTTTGTTGGTCACGTCCTGGAAGAACAGCGGGACGATCTGGGTCAGGCCGCCGATGCTCACGGCCAGGATCATCAGCAGCAGCAACAGGCCGACGTTTTTCTCGATAGTTTCGTGTTTCATGGCGGACTCCTCAGGCCATCTGCGCGGCAGCGGCGACTTCGGCAGGCTGCGAGGCCCGCACGGTGCGCCAAGTGTTGTAGGCCATCAGGAACATGCCGCTGAGGAAAATCGCACCGCCCACCAGCCGCACGACGAAGCCAGGGTGGCTGGCCACCAGGGTCTCGACGAAGGAGTAAGTCAGCGTGCCGTCTTCGTTCACCGCACGCCACATCAGACCCTGGGCGATGCCGTTGACCCACATCGAGGCGATGTACAGAACGGTGCCGATGGTGGCGAGCCAGAAGTGCGCGTTGATCAGGCCGATGCTGTGCATCTGCTCGCGGCCGAAGATTTTCGGGATCATGTGGTACAGCGCGCCGATGGAAATCATCGCCACCCAGCCCAAGGCGCCGGCGTGTACGTGGCCGATGGTCCAGTCGGTGTAGTGGGAGAGGGCGTTGACCGTCTTGATCGCCATCATCGGCCCTTCGAAGGTCGACATGCCGTAGAACGCCAGGGACACCACGAGGAAGCGCAGGACCGGGTCGCTGCGCAACTTATGCCAGGCACCCGAGAGGGTCATCATGCCGTTGATCATCCCGCCCCAGCTTGGTGCCAGCAGGATCAGCGACATCACCATGCCCAGCGACTGCGCCCAGTCCGGCAATGCGGTGTAGTGCAAGTGGTGCGGACCGGCCCAGATGTACAGGGTGATCAGCGCCCAGAAGTGCACGATCGACAGGCGATAGGAGTACACCGGACGCTCGGCCTGTTTCGGCACGAAGTAATACATCATCCCGAGGAAACCGGCGGTGAGGAAAAAGCCCACGGCGTTGTGCCCGTACCACCACTGCACCATCGCGTCAGTGGCACCGGAGTACAGCGAGTAGGACTTGGTGAAGCTGACCGGCAACTCCATGTTGTTGACGATGTGCAGGATCGCCACGGTGATGATGAACGCACCGAAGAACCAGTTACCGACATAAATGTGCTTGGTCTTGCGCTGCATGATCGTACCGAAGAACACGATGGCGTAAGCGACCCAGACGATGGTGATCAGGATGTCGATCGGCCATTCCAGCTCGGCGTATTCCTTGGAGCTGGTGTAGCCCAGCGGCAGGCTGATGGCTGCCAGCAGGATCACAAGCTGCCAGCCCCAGAAACAGAACGCGGCAACTGCGGGAGCAAATAAGCGTGTTTGGCACGTCCGTTGTACGGAGTACAACGAACTGGCGAACAGTGCGCAGCCGCCAAAGGCGAAGATCACCGCGTTGGTGTGTAGCGGGCGCAAGCGGCCGAAGCTGGTCCACGGCAAATTGAAGTTGAGTTCGGGCCAGACCAACTGGGCAGCGAGAAAAACCCCGAGCCCCATGCCGACGATGCCCCACACCACCGTCATAATGGCGAATTGGCGGACCACCTTGTAGTTGTAGGCGGTACTGATAGAAGTGTTCATGGTTCCCCATCCACGGTTCAGCCGAAGTGAGCGCGCAGCGCAAGGCAGTGCACCCTTCGGCCGGAGTTATAGGCAGACTAAAAGCGAGGCAAGCATGGACAAAGGGCACAAGGCCGGTATTGACGGGGATCAATGGGTGCAGTGCGTGCGGGATCATGGATGGTTGTGGAATGCCGCCGCTGGCAAGGCTACTGCGACGTTGATCCTCGCCCATGGCGCTGGCGCACCGATGGACAGCGACTGGATGAGCGACATGGCTGCACGCCTCGCCGCGCAAGGCGTCAACGTGTTGCGCTTCGAGTTTCCCTACATGGCGCAGCGGCGCCTCGATAGCGGCAAACGCCCGCCGAACCCGGCGCCGAAACTGCTGGAGTGTTGGCGTGAGGTGCATGCCATGGTGCGACGCCATGTCACTGGGCCGCTGGCCATTGGCGGCAAGTCCATGGGCGGGCGGATGGCCAGTTTGCTGGCCGAAGAATTGGGGGTGGATGCGCTGGTGTGCCTGGGGTATCCGTTTTATGCAGTGGGTAAACCGGAGAAGCCACGGGTTGAGCATTTGGCGGGGTTGAAGACACGAACCTTGATCGTGCAGGGTGAACGCGATGCATTGGGCAACCGGGAGGCGGTCGAGGGGTATGCGCTATCGCCGGGTATCGAGGTGTTCTGGCTGGTGGCGGGGGATCATGATTTGAAGCCGTTGAAGGCTTCGGGGTTTAGTCATGAGCAGCATTTGGTGGCTGCGGCACAGAAGGTGGCTTCATTCCTTCAATGAAGTTTTCGGCAGCAATCATCGCCTCATCGTGAGTAAGCCCACAATGGATTGGATATGCCTGATCCATTGTGGGGGGAACTACGCCGCTTGGGGGACTTGCGATGTACTAACTTCAGGATGTTTGTCTTGTTAAGTTGAATACGCCATTGGGGGATTCAAATTCGGGACTGAATGTCGCTTCAAAGTCGCCCGTGCTGATGCCGTCTTTCGGATCGAGTTTGATGGAAACTTTAGCTGATAGTGCGTCTATGCATTTGAAATGACCATCGCTGGTCATATAACAGTGCGTAAAGGTAAGACCCTGTTCTCCCAAGTTGAATGTCTTGTCAATGATGTTTTCGTCAATGTAGTCAAGGGTGAAGTCATAGAGGAAAATGTCCCCTGTATTATTGGAGCCTGTCGAAGCGTTCCACGCCCAGAAATCCCTCCCATTAAAGCGGATGCGTTGAAGGGATGCGGTGGTCGCTTCGATCCAGGCGGGTTCTGTGTTGAAACGCCACCTGAACGTGCCGGGGGGTACCGGATAAAGTTTTTGTTTCGTTGCCGCTAATAGGCGTTCCAGTTTGCTATCCATCTTGGTTAAAGACCTCATAGATGTTGACACGTGACGTTCTGTCGATGTCGGGATGAATAGCGTAAGATTTTTATCGGAGCAATTTAACTATCAAGGTTGATAGTGGATTTTTTGGTTTTTATGTGAGTTATGAGATGTCGTTTTTTAAGGTGAAGCTTTATGCAATAAAAAATCCCCGATCATTGGTCGGGGATTATAGGGAAGTAGACGGCGCGCAATCGGCTAGCGGTTAAACCGCTCCACTAACGAATACTGGGTATTCGCGGTTTTGGTCAGCTCTTCACTCAGCAACGCCGAGTTCTGCGCCTGTTCCGAGGTCTGGTCCGCCAGCTCCGAAATGTTGCTGATGTTGCGGCTGATTTCTTCGGCCACGGCACTTTGCTCTTCAGTCGCGGCGGCAATCTGGGTGGTCATGTCGGTGATGTTGGCCACCGCTTCACTGATCCCCACCAGTGCCTGGTCCGCTTCCAGTACCCGCGCCACGCCTTCTTCCGCCTGACGATGCCCGGCTTCCATGGTCTGCACGGCGGTGCTGGCGGTTTGCTGGAGCTTGGCGATCAGCGCATGAATCTGCCCGGTGGACTCGCTGGTACGTTGCGCCAGCTGACGGACTTCGTCGGCCACCACCGCAAAACCACGACCCATCTCGCCGGCACGGGCCGCTTCGATGGCGGCGTTCAGGGCCAGCAGGTTGGTCTGGTCGGCGATGCCTTTGATCACGTCGACCACGCCGCCGATTTCGTTGCTGTCCTTGGCCAGTTGGGTCACGGTCACGCCGGTTTCACCGACTACCACCGACAGGCGCTGGATGGCTTCGCGGGTTTCCCCGGCGATATCACGACCGCGACCGGTCAGGCGATTGGCTTCCTGGGTGGCGTCGGCGGTGCGTTGCACGTGGCTGGCGACTTCCTGGGTGGTAGCTGCCATCTGGTTGACCGCAGTGGCCACCTGTTCGGTCTCGACCCGTTGACGTTCCAGGCCGCTGGAGCTGTTGTGCGCCAGGGCGTCGGACTGCCTGGCTTGATCGGTCAGGTGTTCGGCCGTGTCCTGCAGGCGCGTCAGGCAGGTTTTCAGGCGTGCTTCCTGACTCAGGATGGACATTTCCAAACGCGCCTGGGCGCCGCGACTGTCGGTGTACATCTGTGCGATCAACGGATCGGAGGTGGTCTGCTCGGCCAGGCGCAGCAAACGCTTGAGGCCACGCTGTTGCCACTGAAGGCCCATCAGGCCCAGCGGCACCGAAAGACCGGCAGCCAGGGCAAACCCCCAATGGGAGTTCAGCGATGCACCGATCATGAAGCTTAATTGGCTGACCAGGATGAACGGCAGCCAGTCCTGCAGGATCGGCAACCATTTATCCGAGGAGGGAATGGCCGACTTGCCCTGGTTGATGCGTTGGTAGAGCGCTTCGGCACGGCGGATCTGTTCGGCGCTGGGCTTGACCCGCACCGACTCGTAACCGATCACCTGATTGCCTTCGAAGATCGGTGTCACATAGGCGTTCACCCAGTAATGATCACCGGTCTTGCAGCGATTCTTGACGATGCCCATCCATGGCAAGCCTTGTTTCAGCGTGTCCCACATGTGTGCGAACACCGCGGCCGGGACGTCGGGGTGACGGACCAGGTTGTGCGGTGCACGGATCAGTTCCTCTCGGGAAAACCCGCTGATCTCGACGAAAGCGTCGTTACAGTAGGTGATCATGCCCTTGGCATCGGTGGTGGAAATCAACCGTTGCTGAGCCGGGAAGGTCCGCTCGCGTTGTGTAATTGGCTGGTTGTTACGCATGGCTTTTTTAATCCGCAAGGCTTTCAAGTGCTGTATCGGCAAGGCCGGCGGATTGTTGAGATTATTTTTCGATAATCAGCGATGCGTCGCAAAATGACCCTTGCGTCAGCTGGTGAGCATCGGATAGGTGAACAGGCCGAAATGCAGCAGGTTCAAGCCAAAGTGGCTGGCAATGGCGGCGCCCAGCCCGCCGAACCGGTAGGCCAGGCCATAGCCGACCCCGGCCAGCGTCGCCAGCAACACCCACTGCCATCCTGCGCCGATATGGGCCAGGCCGAAGACCAATGACGCCAGCAGCAGGGCGAGGTGTTCACCGTAGGGCCGGTCTTTGAGGTACCGGCTCAGTCCGCCCTGGATGTAGCCACGGAACAGCGCTTCCTCGACCAGCGTCACCAGAAGCAGATTGTTCAGCAACCACAGCCAGGCTTGATCCGGCCATTTCGGCGCCCAGGCGATTACGCCCAGCAACAGCGCGCCGCCCAATGCCAGCACGGCGCTCAAGGTCAGTGCCAGTGCGGTGGCATACAGGGACAACCGAAGCGAACGTCGGCCGACAATCCACGGACAAACCAGTAACAGCCAGAAGCCGATCAGCGGTTTGTCCAGATTCAGGTGCATGGCGAATGACACGGCATCGTCGGTAAAGCGTTGGGGATTGATACCGCGACCGTTATAGAAACCGGGTAGCCAATGCGTCGCCAAGGCCAGGGCCAGGACGATGAACAGTCCGTGGCCGAGGTAGCGGACAAATGGGATCTCGCGTTGGCGAACCGCTGCGCCGGCGACCAGCAACAAGAACACCGAAATTGCCGAGAGCCAGCCGAGATGGCCGTAGGTCAGCGCCAGGCCGTAGCCGAAGGAAAGCAGGGCCAGAAACGTCCATGGCAGGGCAATCATTTGAAGTCCTTAGAGATGAACAGCTTTTGTGGCGAGGGAGCTTGCTCCCGCTGGGTTGCGAAGCGGCCCCAATAACAATCAACCCGTTGTGCCAGATGAAATGCATCTGCAGGGCTGGCGACTGCTTCGCAGTCGAGCGGGAGCAAGCTCCCTCGCCACAGATGGGGGTATCCTGAGGGCTGCGATTATAAGCGTGGCCCAAACAAAAACACCGCCCGAAGGCGGTGTCTTTGTCAGCGGTCGGTCAGGACGCGATCAACTGCCGCAACACGTAATGCAAAATCCCTCCGGACTTGAAGTACTCCACCTCATTGAGCGTATCGATGCGGCACAACACCTCGATCTTCTCGCTACTGCCGTCTTCGCGGGTGATGACCAGCGTCAGGTTCATCCGTGGCGTCAGCTCGACGCCGGTCAAGCCGAGGATGTCCAGGGTTTCACTGCCGTTGAGCTTCAGGCTCTTGCGGTTCTGATCCAGCTTGAACTGCAACGGCAGTACGCCCATGCCGACCAGGTTGGAGCGGTGAATCCGTTCGAAGCTTTCGGCGACGACCGCTTTCACCCCCAGCAGGTTGGTGCCCTTGGCGGCCCAGTCGCGACTCGAGCCGGTGCCGTATTCCTGGCCGGCGATCACCACCAGCGGGGTACCTGAAGCCTGATAACGCATGGCGGCGTCGTAGATCGGCATTTTCTCGCCAGTGGGAATGTAGCGGGTGTTGCCGCCTTCTTCGCCGCCGAGCATTTCGTTGCGTATGCGAATGTTGGCGAAGGTGCCGCGCATCATCACTTCATGGTTGCCACGCCGCGAACCGTAGGAGTTGAAGTCCCGCGGTTCCACGCCTTTGTCGCGCAGGTATTGCCCTGCCGGGCTGTCGGCCTTGATGTTGCCGGCCGGGGAGATGTGGTCGGTGGTCACCGAGTCGCCGAGCAGTGCGAGGATCCGCGCACCGGTGATGTCCTTGACCACGGGCGGCGGGCCGCCGATGTCGTCGAAGAACGGCGGGTGCTGGATGTAAGTCGAATCGTCCTGCCAGACATAGGTCGCCGCCTGCGGAACCTTGATCGCCTGCCATTGCGCGTCTCCGGCAAACACTTCGGCGTATTCCTTGTGGAACATGGCGGTGTTGACCTGATTCACGGCGTCGGCAATTTCCTTGCTGCTTGGCCAGATGTCCCGCAGGTAAACCGGCTTGCCGTCCTTGTCATCGCCTAGCGGCTCGCGGCTGAGGTCGGTGCGCACCGTGCCGGCCAGCGCGTAGGCCACTACCAGCGGCGGGGAGGCCAGCCAGTTGGTTTTAACCAGTGGATGCACCCGGCCTTCGAAGTTGCGATTGCCTGAGAGCACGGAGGCCACGGTGAGGTCGGCTTGCTGGATGGCTTTCTCGATGGGCTCCGACAGCGGTCCCGAGTTGCCGATGCAGGTGGTGCAGCCATAGCCGACCAGGGCAAAGCCCAATTCGTCAAGGTAATGGGTCAGCCCGGCCGCCTTGTAGTAGTCGGTGACCACTTTCGAGCCGGGGGCCAGCGAGCTCTTCACCCAGGGTTTGCGTTTCAGGCCTTTTTCCACGGCCTTCTTCGCCACCAGTCCGGCCGCCATCATTACGCTGGGGTTGGAGGTGTTGGTGCAGGAGGTGATCGCGGCGATGACCACGGCGCCGTTTTTCAGGCGATAGGTCTGGCCTTCGTAGTCGTAATCCACTTCGCCGGCCATATCGGCATTACCGACGGCAACACCGCCACCGCCTTCACTTTCCAGGCGGCCTTCTTCCTTGTTGGTGGGCTTGAATTGCAGGTCGGCGAAGTCGCTGAACGCTTGCGCGACATTGGGCAGCGACACCCGGTCCTGTGGGCGTTTTGGCCCGGCGAGGCTGGCTTCGACGCTGTCCATGTCCAGCGCCAGGCTGTCGGTGAACAGCGGTTCCTGGCCGGGCAGGCGCCACAGGCCCTGGGCCTTGCTGTAGGCCTCGACCAGTTGCACCGTTTCCAGGGGCCGTCCGGACAGGCGCAGGTAGTCCAGCGTGATGTCGTCCACCGGGAAAAAACCGCAGGTGGCGCCGTATTCCGGGGCCATGTTGGCGATGGTCGCACGGTCGGCCAGGGGCAGGTCGGCAAGGCCGTCGCCGTAGAATTCGACGAATTTGCCCACCACGCCTTTCTTGCGCAGCATCTGGGTCACGGTCAGCACCAGGTCGGTGGCGGTGATGCCTTCCTTGAGTTTGCCGGTGAGTTTGAAACCGATGACTTCGGGAATCAGCATCGACACCGGTTGCCCGAGCATTGCCGCTTCCGCCTCGATACCGCCTACACCCCAGCCGAGCACGCCGAGGCCGTTGATCATGGTGGTGTGGGAATCGGTGCCCACCAAAGTGTCGGGGAAAGCATAAGTACGGCCGTCCTCGTCCTTGGTCCAGACCGTGCGGCCGAGGTATTCAAGATTCACCTGGTGGCAGATCCCGGTGCCCGGCGGCACCACGCTGAAATTGTCGAAGGCACTCTGGCCCCAGCGCAGGAACGCATAGCGCTCGCCATTGCGCTGCATTTCAATGTCGACGTTCTGCTCGAAGGCGCTGCTGCTGGCAAACTTGTCGACCATCACCGAGTGGTCGATCACCAGGTCCACCGGCGACAGCGGGTTGATCCGCTGCGGATTGCCGCCGGCCTTGGCCATCGCCGCGCGCATGGCGGCCAGGTCGACAACCGCCGGTACGCCGGTGAAGTCCTGCATCAGCACCCGCGCCGGGCGGTACTGGATTTCGCGGTCGGAGCGACGCTCCTTGAGCCACGCGGCCAGTGCCTTGAGGTCGGCGCCGGTGACGGTTTTTTCGTCCTCCCAGCGCAGCAGGTTTTCCAGCAGGACTTTCAACGACATCGGCAACTTGTCCAGATCACCCAGGCTTTTGGCGGCATCGGGCAGGCTGAAGTAGTGGTAGGTCTTGTTGCCGACTTGCAGGGTCTTGAGCGTATTCAGGCTATCGAGGGACGGCATTGCGATCACTCCTTTGAGTCCGCACGGCTACGGACAGAGGGAACGGATAGAGGACTAAACCTAGCCCTCTTTGGTGCTTAAGGCTAATAACTGGACTCTATGGGCAAGTCCAGGGTCTGTTAACGCTTGCTGTCGAACCGCGTTGCGATGCCAAAGTGTGCGAGGCAAGGCGCGGGATGCCGCCAATGGTTGTTCCCTTGGCAAATCCCGCAACGCGGCCTCGCACACTTTGGCGCGCAACCCGAAGGGACGCGCCCCATTTTCCGCTGGGCGGCGTTGCTCGGAACTTATTTGGAACAACCAAACTGCGTTCCTCGCGCCTTGCCCAGCGGAAAATGGGGCTGCGTCGCGGTCGACAGCAAGCGTTAACAGACCCTGGGTTCCGAAGTCGGCTATCATGCGCCGGTTTTCGTGACAGGCTTTGCTGTAGAGCAAGCCTGGGCATCGCGCAGTGGTTGAATGTCTCGCCATCTGCCCAGGAGTAAGAATGAACACCCTTTTTATGCATTGCCGGCCGGGCTTCGAAGGCGAAGTCTGTTCCGAGATTTCCGACCTCGCTGCGCGCTTGAACGTGGCCGGATATGCCAAGGCCAAGGCTGCAACTGCCTGCGCCGAGTTTGTCTGCACCGAAGAAGACGGCGCCGAGCGCCTGATGCGCGGGCAGCGTTTCGCCGAGCTGATCTTCCCGCGCCAGTGGGCTCGGGGGATATTCATCGATCTGCCGGAAACCGACCGCATCAGCGTGATCCTGGCGCATATGGCGGACTTTCCGCTGTGCGGCAGCCTGTGGCTGGAAATGGTCGACACCAACGACGGCAAGGAACTGTCGAACTTCTGCAAGAAATTCGAAGTTCACCTGCGCAAGGCGCTGATGGCCGCCGGCAAGCTGGTGGAAGACGCTCACAAGCCGCGCCTGCTGCTGACGTTCAAGAGCGGCCGCGAAGTGTTCATGGGCCTGGCGGAGTCGAACAACTCGGCGATGTGGCCGATGGGCATTCCGCGATTGAAATTCCCCCGCGAGGCGCCGAGCCGCTCGACCCTCAAGCTGGAAGAGGCCTGGCACCACTTCATCCCGCGCGACCAGTGGGACGAGCGCCTGCACGGCGACATGACCGGCGTCGACCTCGGGGCCGCCCCCGGTGGCTGGACCTGGCAACTGGTCAATCGCGGCATGCTGGTGACCGCCATCGACAACGGCCCGATGGCCGAAAGCCTGATGGACACCGGTCTGGTGCAGCACTTGATGGCTGACGGTTTTACCTTCAAGCCCAAGCAACCGGTGGACTGGATGGTCTGCGACATCGTCGAGAAGCCGGCGCGCAACGCCGCGATGCTGGAAGAGTGGATTGGCGAGGGGCATTGCCGCGAAGCGGTGGTCAACCTCAAGCTGCCGATGAAACAGCGCTATGCCGAAGTGAAGCGCTTGCTCGAGCGCATTGCCGATGGCTTCAAGGCCCGGGGCATCAAGGTTGAGATCGGCTGCAAGCAGCTGTACCACGACCGCGAGGAAGTGACCTGCCATTTGCGTCGACTGGATGTGAAGAAGCCGAAATCCCGCTGATATCCATCCATGGCTTTTGTGGCGAGGGAGCAAGCTCCCTCGCCACAAACCCGGCAATGCGCGACAATGCCGGCCAGTTTCAGGAGTGAATCATGAGTGAAATGCTTGATACGCCGGTAGACGGCACCCTCGACGCCACCGGCCTCAACTGCCCCGAGCCGGTGATGATGCTGCACCAGCACATCCGTGACCTGGTGCCCGGCGGCCTGCTCAAGGTGATCGCCACTGATCCGTCGACCCGTCGCGACATTCCCAAGTTCTGCGTGTTTCTCGACCATGAACTGGTGGCGCAGCACGAAGATGAGGGCACCTACCTCTACTGGATTCGCAAGAAGTCCGTTTAACGGTAGCCAAAAAAAAGACCTGCAAAAGCAGGTCTTTTTGTTTGTGCAGTCAACCCGCCGAGCGGCTGTTACGAATTCGCCTGCGCGCACTGAGCGTCAGGCGGATCGACAGCATCAGCGCCGCGCAGCTCAAGCCGGCAATCAACCCTTCCCATAGCCCGCTCGGGCCGCTGGCCGGACCGAACCAATCGGTCAGTCCCAGCACGTAACCGACCGGCAAGCCGATACCCCAATAGGCGAACAGGGTCAGGATCATCGTCACCCGGGTGTCCTGGTATCCACGCAGCGCGCCCGCGCAGATCACCTGGATGGCATCGGAAAACTGATACAGCGCGGCATACACAATCAACATCGACGCAATCTGGATCACGGCCTTGTCAGGCGTGTAGATCGAGGCGATAGGTTCGCGCAGGAGCAGGATCAGGGCCGCCGAGAACGCCGCGAACACCAGTGCCGCGCCGAGCCCGACCTTCGCTGCGAAGCGCGCCTGCCAGGGATTGCCGGCCCCCAGTGCCTGGCCGACGCGCACGGTCACCGCCATGCCCAGCGAGTAAGGAATCATGAACAGCAACGAGCTGATATTCAGGGCGATCTGGTGCCCGGCCACCACGGTAGAGCCGAGACTGCCGATCAACAGGGCAATGACCGCGAAGATGCTGGACTCGGCAAACACGGCGATACCGATCGGCAGGCCGATGCTGACCAGGCGCTTGATCACGGCCCATTTTGGCCGATCGAAGCGCACCAGCACACGGGTGCGGGCATAGAAGGGGGCCCAGAAGGTCCAGCCGGCCATGCTCAACGCCATGAACCACATCACGATGCCGCTGGCCCAGCCACAACCGACGCCGCCCAGGGCCGGTGCGCCGAAATGGCCATAGATCAACGTGTAGTTCAGCGGAATGTTCAGCAGTAGCCCGCACAAGCCGATGACCATGCTCGGACGGGTCCGCCCCATGCCATCGCTGTAGCAGCGCAGCACGTAATAGAACGCCATGCCCGGCAAGCCGAAGGCGATCCCGTGCAGGTAACCCATGCTCGGCTCGATCAATTGTGGGTCGACTTTCATCCAGTGCAGGATCGGCTCGGCGCCGAGCAGCAGGCCACTGCCGATCAACCCGACGCACAGTGCCAGCCACAGCGCCTGGCGTACCAGCGGGCCGATTTCGTCAAGCTGCCCGGCGCCAAAGCGTTGCGCGACCTTGGGTGTGGTTGCCAGCAGGACGCCGGACATCAACAGGTAGACCGGAATCCAGATCGAGTTGCCCAGGGCCACCGAGGCCAGGTCCCGTGGGCTGACGCGGCCGGCCATCACCGCATCGACGAAGCCCATGGCCGTGGTGGCCAATTGCGCGATCATGATGGGCAGGGCCAGGCTGAGCAGGCCTTTGAGCTCCAGGCGAACAGGTGTCGTCCGCGCCGGAGCAATGGCGGCGGTATTCTCAATTACAGGATTCAATGGCGAAACGTCCAAAAGGTATTGATGCACAGGCGCGCATTCTACGCGTTGACGCGCCAGTCAGGAAAAGACCCGTGTTGTGGATTTGTAATCATCTGCGAGCGGCGTGCTAGGCGCGATGAGGTATCTACGCCTAAACTGCCGATCCGCCAAAGGAGCCTGCCATGCTGATTGTTGCCGACGAAAATATCCCCCTGCTCGATGCCTTCTTCGGAGGCTTCGGAGAAATCCGCCGGGTACCGGGTCGCGCCATCGACCGTGCCACGGTCGAGCAGGCCGATGTGCTGTTGGTGCGCTCGGTGACCAACGTCAATCGCGCGCTGCTAGAGGGCAGCAAGGTGCGCTTTGTCGGTACGTGCACCATTGGCACCGATCATCTGGACCTGAATTACTTTCAGCAGACCGGTATCACCTGGTCCAGCGCACCAGGCTGCAATGCCCGCGGCGTGGTCGACTATGTGCTCGGCAGTCTGCTGACCCTGGCCGAAATCGAAGGTGTCGACCTGACCCGGCGTACCTACGGCGTGGTTGGTGCCGGCGAAGTGGGTGGACGGCTGGTCAAGGTCCTGCAAGGCCTGGGCTGGAAGGTGCTGGTGTGCGATCCACCTCGGCAAGCTGCAGAAGGTGGGGATTACGTCAGCCTCGAGCAGATCATCGACGAGTGCGACGTCATCAGCCTGCACACGCCATTGACTAAACAGGGTCCGCAATCGACCTGGCATTTGTTCGATGAAAAACGCCTGAACCAGCTCAGGTCCGGCACCTGGCTGATCAATGCCAGTCGCGGGCCGGTGGTCAACAACGCGGCGCTGCGCGATGTGCTGCTGGAGCGCGAAGACCTGCAAGCAGTGCTCGATGTCTGGGAAGGCGAGCCAGAAGTCGACGTGGCGCTGGCCGAACTCTGCGTGCTGGCAACGCCACACATTGCCGGCTACAGCCTCGACGGCAAGCAGCGGGGGACCGCGCAGATCTATCAGGCCTATTGCGATTTCCTCGGGCAACCGGCCCGCGTCAGCCTGGGCGATTTGCTGCCGGCACCGTGGCTGTCGCACGTGACCCTCAATGCGCAAAGCGACCCGGCCTGGGCGTTGGCCATGCTGTGCCGTGGCGTGTATGACCCGCGTCGTGACGATGCGGATTTCCGTCGCAGCCTTGTCGGCAATGTCAGCGAACAGCGTGCGGCATTCGATGTGCTGCGCAAGCAATACCCGTCGCGCCGTGAGATCGACGGGTTGCAGGTGCGAATCGAGGGAGATGCGCCTGAGTTGCAGAAAATTGTGGCGGCGTTGGGGGCGACGGCAATCTGATAGGCCGTGGCGGCCCCGGATTGGATAAGCAGGCATAAAAAACCCGGCCAACAAAGGGCCGGGTCAAGAAGACGGTGGCTATATCACTTTTGTTCGGCAGGTTTGACCAATCGCTTTTCCAGTTCGCTGCAAGCTTTCTGGATCATTTCTTCAGTGATCGGTACTTCGCGGCCCTGCTCGTCAATAATCGAGCAACCCAGAGACTGGTCTGGTTGCGTGCGGATCACTTGAATCTTGTCATCGCTGCTGTGTTGCAAGGACATGGCCTGTCTCCTCATCAGGTTGTTAGCTTACTGTAGAACCACCAGGTGACCGGGCTATGACAACTCCCTGCGATCTTTCCGGGGGGACAGAACCAGTCCAGCAGAAATGCCTTCGCCTGGCTACCCGAACTTTAGACCAATAATGTCTAGCCTCTAGTGTTGCTGGACATAATCAACCCGACTCATTGTGATTTACAACGAGCCACCCCATTGAGCGGTATAGGCTGACCCTAATGACTGCCTTGTCCAGGATGATTACGATGCTCTCTGCCCGTCACCGCCGTGCCATTCGCCTGGCCAGTCGTTTCATCGCGCCGTATCGCTGGCAGGCCTTTGGCGCCTTGCTGGCGTTGATCGCCACCGCCGGCATTACCTTGTCCATGGGGCAGGGCATCCGTCTGCTGGTGGACAAGGGGTTCATGACCCAGTCACCGCACCTGCTCAATCAGTCCATCGGTCTGTTCATGCTGCTGGTGGCGGGGTTGGCGATCGGAACCTTTGCACGGTTTTACCTGGTGTCGTGGATCGGCGAGCGCTGTGTCGCCGACATCCGGCGCAACGTGTTCAATCATCTGATTTACCTGCACCCGGGGTTTTACGAAGACAATCGCAGCTCGGAAATCCAGTCCCGCCTGACCGCCGACACCACGCTGCTGCAGTCGGTCATCGGCTCTTCGCTGTCATTGTTCCTGCGCAATCTGTTGATGGTGATCGGCGGTATCGTCCTGTTGTTCATCACCAACCCCAAGCTCACCAGCATCGTGGTGGTCGCCTTGCCCCTGGTGATCGCGCCGATCCTGATCTTCGGGCGCCGGGTGCGTAACCTCTCACGTCTGAGCCAGGACCGGATTGCCGACATCGGCAGCTATGTGTCGGAAACCCTGGGGCAGATCAAGACCGTGCAGGCCTACAACCATCAGGCCCAGGACGAGCGCCGGTTTGCCGTGACGGTGGAAGATGCGTTCAACACCGCACGCAAGCGCATCTTCCAGCGGGCGTGGTTGATTACCCTGGTGATCGTGCTGGTCCTGGGTGCGGTGGGGGTGATGCTCTGGGTTGGCGGCATGGACGTCATCGCCGGGCGAATCTCCGCTGGCGAGCTGGCGGCGTTCGTGTTCTACAGCCTGATCGTCGGCAGCGCGTTCGGCACCTTGAGCGAAGTGATTGGTGAATTGCAGCGGGCAGCCGGCGCGGCCGAGCGGATTGCCGAATTGCTGCGTTCGGAAAACATCATCCTGCCCCCGGTGGCGGGCGCGGTGAAACTGCCGGAGCGGGTCGATGGCCAACTGCAACTGCACAATGTGCGTTTTTCCTACCCGTCGCGGCCGGAAAGCTATGCCGTCGACGGGTTGAGCCTGACCATCAATGCCGGTGAGACGCTGGCGCTGGTCGGGCCATCAGGGGCCGGCAAATCCACGGTGTATGACTTGCTGCTGCGTTTTTACGACCCGGCGCAGGGGCGCATCCTGCTCGATGGCGTGCCGTTGACTCAACTCGATCCGCTGGACCTGCGCCGCTGTTTCGCTCTGGTATCGCAGACTCCGGCGCTGTTTTTCGGCAGCATTGAAGAAAACATTCGCTACGGCAATCCGCAGGCGACCTTGGCCGAGGTGCAGGAAGCAGCAAAAATCGCTTACGCCCATGACTTTATCGAAGCCATGCCCAACGGTTACCAGACTCATCTGGGGGACGGCGGCCTCGGCTTGTCCGGCGGCCAGCGCCAGCGCCTGGCCATCGCCCGCGCGTTGCTGGTGGACGCCCCGATCCTGCTCCTGGACGAAGCCACCAGCGCCCTCGACGCCCAAAGCGAGCACCTGATCCAGCAGGCACTGCCGGGCCTGATGAAGAATCGAACCACCCTGGTGATCGCCCATCGCCTGGCCACGGTGAAAAACGCCGACCGAATCGCGGTGATGGACCAGGGGAAACTGGTGGCGGTGGGCACGCATCAGGAACTGATTGCCAGCAATGCCTTGTATGCGCGGTTGGCGGCGTTGCAGTTCAGTGATGGGCAGAATGCCGTTTCCGACCAAATAACCGGCTAAGAAAAGCGCAATAAAAATGCCCGCATCTTTCAATGCGGGCATTTTTATTGCGGTTTACCAGAACAGCTTGCGGCTTGTAGCTTAAAGCTTGCCGCTGCTCCTCTTATTGATCATCAAAATACCGCTCATGCCAATCCACGATCGGCTGCGGTGAGTTGAGCTTGTCGCCATAGATCACCGAATACGACAGCACGTTTTGCACGTACTGGCGGGTTTCGTCGAACGGAATGCTTTCCACCCACACGTCGAAACTCAGGTGATCGGCACCGCGCAGCCATTGGCGTACGCGGCCGGGGCCGGCGTTGTAGGCGGCGGAGGCGAGGACGCGGTTGCCGTTGAACTGGCTGTGCACCTGGCTCAGGTAAGCGGCGCCGAGCTGGATGTTCTTGTCCGGATCCAGCAGTTGCTGTGGCGAGCTGTAGGGAATGCTGAACTTGCGCGCGGTTTCCTTGGCGGTGGCGGGCATCAGTTGCATCAGGCCCGAGGCGCCGACCCCGGAGCGGGCGTCGTCCATGAACGCACTTTCCTGGCGGGTGATGGCGAACGCCCAGCTCGGATGCAGGCCGCGGTTCTTCGCTTCACGCACCAGCGTATTGCGGTGGGCCATCGGGAAACGGATATCCAGGTCATCCCAATACTGCGCCTGACTGATGGTGCGGATCGCCGGGAAATACCATTTCAGGTCGTAGGCCAGTTTGGCCTGGGCGACCATCTCGTCGCGGCTGAAGTGGCGGCTGACGTGGTACCACTCGCGGCGACCGTCGACAATTTGCCCGCGAGCGTGGAATTCCAGGGCGCGACGCACGCCGGGAGTGTTGCGCACCTTGTTGATGGTGGCCTGGCTGAGCACCAGCGGTTTGTTGAGCAGCGAGTAGGGCGACTGTGAGCGATCGGCGGCGAGGAAACCATAGAAGTCGCGTTCGCGGGCCAGGCTTTTATAGAGCGTCTGCGCTTCCGGATTCTGCGGTTGCGCCAGTTCCAGGCTGCGGGCCTGCCAGTAACGCCAGCGGTTGGTGGTGGCCAGGTCCTGGGGCAGGCGGCGGGTCAACTGATAGGCATCGTCCCAGCGCGCCAAGCGCAGGAGCAGGCGCAGGCGCCATTCGGAAACCGTGTTGTCGCGTAGCTCCGGATCGTATTTGGTCATGACGTCCAGGGCTCGGCCGTCGAAACGTTTGGCGAGGGTCAGCCCGATTTCCCGGGCGATCGCCACTTTTTCATCCCGGGAGAAGTGCATGCTGCTGGCGTAACCGTCGAGCAGGTCCATGGCCTTGTCCGGGTCCTGGCGAGCCAGGCGGCGCAGGCCGAGGCTGACCACGTCGGACATGGCTTCATCGGCCGGGGTGAAGCGTGACGGCTGGTTGAGCAGTTCCGGTTTCTGCGCCACGTCCACCAGCAAGCGACCGCGAGGGGCGAGGGTGGTCATGCCGTTGACCAGGCTGTTGGCCAGCGGATAGTTGCGCGCCTGGGCGGCGAGTTTCGCGCGTTCCCAGCGTTTTTGCTCGGTCAGCTGGCCATCGGCGGCCCACATGCCGAACAGGGCATCACAGGCTTCGGGCTGGGATTTACCGGTCAGCCAGAGTTTCTCGGTGTTGGCGTAACCTTCGGCTTTGAGGTTGTGGCTGATCTGGTACTGCGCATTCAGGCAGTCCAGTTCGGTGAAGTTCATTTTCGGGTCGTAATACTTGACGAAGGTCGCCCAATCGCCCCGGTCTGCCAGCCAGCGCAACCAGCGCAGTTTCATCCAGTTGGCCTGGGGCAGGTCGCCGTGTTCGGCGAGGAATTTCTCGATTTCGGCGTTGCTTGCGGTTTTCAGGCGCGCGGTCAGCTCGTCGTACGCCAGGTAGGGTTCCAGCGGATAATCGGCGAGGGCCTGGCTGTAACGGAAATACGGGCCGCTATCGCCCTTGGCCAAGGCGCGCTTGGCTTCATCGTAATACTGGCGTTGGGTGGACAGGTCCACCGCCTGGACGGATTGGACGGCAGCGGCGGACAGTAAAAAAGCAGATAAAAGATTGAAAAGGCGACTGCGCATGAGACGTCCGGGCAGAGAAAATCATGACAAGTACGGGCCAGGCCCGCGCTGAATTGTCTGTAGCTTAGCCTTTTGCCAGCAGCCGGTGAAAGCTTTGCGGGTCTTCCCGCATCAGTTCGCAACATTTGTCATGCAGAGTGCTACGAGAGTGAAATTGCCGGCCTTCTGAAGCCTCAAGTCAGGTAGAATGCGCGCCCGGTTTTTGGAGAAGCTCATGACCCTGCTCAAATTCAGCGATGTGTCCCTTGCTTTCGGCGCTATGCCGTTGTTGGACAAGGTGTCCTGGCAGATCGCCCGTGGTGAGCGGGTGTGCATCATCGGCCGCAACGGCACTGGCAAGTCCAGCATGATGAAGCTCGTCAAGGGCGACCAGAAGCCCGATGACGGCTCCGTTTGGCGCGCACCCGGGCTCAAGATCGGCGAATTGCCGCAAGAATTGCCGGTGGCCGACGAGCGGACAGTGTTCGACGTGGTGGCCGAAGGCCTGGACGGCGTTGGCGCCTTGCTCGCCGAATATCACCACCTGAGCCAGAACATCGTCACCGACGCCGATCTGGACAAACTGATGCACGTCCAGCACGACCTCGAAGCCCGTGATGGCTGGCGCTTGCAGACCCTCGTCGACAGCACCCTGAGCCGCCTGCAATTGCCGGCCGACAAGACCCTCGCCGAGTTGTCCGGCGGCTGGCGTCGTCGCGTCCTGCTGGCCCAGGCCCTGGTGTCCGAGCCGGACCTGCTGCTACTCGACGAACCGACCAACCACCTGGACATCGGTGCCATCGCCTGGCTTGAAGAAGCGCTGAAGGATTTCCAGGGCGCCGTGCTGTTCATCACGCACGACCGTTCTTTCCTGCAGAACCTGGCAACCCGCATCCTGGAACTGGATCGCGGTGGCCTGATCGACTGGAACGGCGACTACGCCAGTTTCCTCGTGCACAAGGAAGCTGAACTCGCTGCCGAAGCCACTGCCAACGCGCTGTTCGACAAGCGCCTGGCCCAGGAAGAAGTGTGGATTCGCCAGGGCATCAAGGCCCGTCGTACCCGTAACGAAGGTCGCGTGCGTGCACTGAAAGCCTTGCGTGTCGAGCGCAGCGAGCGTCGTGAGCGTACCGGCAAGGCCAACATTCAGCTGGATACCGCCGACAAGTCCGGCAAGCAGGTCATGGTGCTCGAGAATGTGAGCTTCGCTCACCCAGGTGGGCCGTTCCTGATCAAGGACTTCTCCATGGTGCTGCAGCGCGGTGACCGTATCGGCCTGCTCGGCGCCAACGGTACCGGCAAGACCACGTTGCTGAAGCTGATGCTCAGCGGCCTGCAACCGACCAGTGGCAAAGTGGAAGAGGGCACCAGGATCGATGTCGCCTACTTCGACCAGCTGCGCCATCAACTGGACCTGGAAAAAACCGTGATCGACAACGTGGCCGAAGGTCGCGACTTCATCGATATCGACGGCCAGAGCCGCCACGTGCTGAGCTACCTCGGCGACTTCCTGTTCAGCCCGCAGCGTGCCCGCACGCCGGTCAAGGCGCTGTCCGGTGGTGAGCGTGCCCGTCTGTTGCTGGCCAAGCTGTTCAGCAAGCCGGCGAACCTGCTGGTACTCGACGAACCGACCAACGACCTCGACGTTGAAACCCTCGAATTGCTCGAAGAGGTCTTGCTGACCTTCAACGGCACCGTACTGATGGTCAGCCACGACCGGGCATTCCTCGACAACGTGGTTACCAGCACCCTGGTCTTCGAAGGTGAAGGCAAGGTTCGCGAGTACGTCGGTGGCTATCAGGACTGGCTGCGCCAGGGCGGCTCGCCGCGCCTGCTGGGCGTGACCGAGAGCAAGTCCGGCAAGGCCGACCTGAACTCCGCGGTGGTGAAGGCCGAGCCTGCCCCGGTAGCGGCAGCGGTCGAAGCGCCAGTGGCGAAGAAAAAGCTCAGCTACAAGTTGCAGCGCGAGCTGGAAGCGTTGCCGGGGCAGATCGAAGCCATGGAGCAGCAGATTGCCTCCGTTGAAGCACAGATGGCGGATGCGGGTTTCTACCAGCGTCCTGCTGCCGAGTCCGCTGCGGTGATCGCTCAGTTGGAGCAGTTGCAGGCTGAACTCGACATCATGGTCGAGCGTTGGGCCGAGCTGGATGCCTGATTGACGCTGCAATAAAAAAGCCCGGCGCTCAGTGATGAGCGCCGGGCTTTTCGTATGAAGATTTGAAGGTTGTTACGGTTTCAATGTGGGAGCGAGCTTGCTCGCGATGGCGGCCTGTCAGTCAACATTGATATCGACTGATAGTGCCTCATCGCGAGCAGGCTCGCTCCTACAGGTGATGTACAGCGTCAGGATTTGTTCTGCAGGCGCACCGCCAGCACATCGCAAGGCGCGCCGTGCAGCACGTCATTGGCGGTGGAGCCCAGCAGCAGTGCCAGGCCATGCCGGCCATGGCTGCCCACCACGATCAGGTCGCAGGTTTGCTCCTTGGCCAGGTGGTGGATCTCCTGGCGTGGCTGGCCGTAGGTCAGGTGGCTGTATTCCCTGGAGAGCTCCGGATATTTCAGGATCAAGCGGTCAAGGCGCTCCTTGGCCTGATCGAACTGCTGCTGTTGCAGTTGTGACAGGTCCATCGGCACGTCGCCGCCGAAGGCCATCGCCATCGGTTCGACAATGTGCACCAGCGACAATTTCGCACCGTTGCTCACCGACAGTTCGCGAGCGCGGTGAATCACAGGGTCGCACTCTTCGGTCAGATCTACAGCGACCAGAATATGGTTGTAGGGCATGAGGTGCTCCTCCTGAGGGATGCAATATTGGTAAGTATGGCTGGTTTCAAGCGCATTGGCTCCAAAGTGACACAATGGGCTCATTCAAATTCGGGAGTACAGATATGACGGTCTGGATAGTGGTGTCAATCCTGCTGGTGGTGCTGAGTCCGCTGGCATGGTTGCGGCCGTCGCGAGTTCAGAGCGGGCGCATAGCCTTGCGGATGGAGGCTCGGCGCATCGGGCTGGCCATGCAACTGGCACCTCAGGAATGGCCGCACTGGCTCAGCCAGGAGCCGCCGAGCCCCTGCGCCCAGTACCATCGTCCGCGGCGTGGCAGTCGGCCGGCGTGCTGGAGTTACTGGCAAAAATCACCGGGTGTCTGGGTCAATCAATGGCAGGAAATCTGTGAAGATCGGTCGCTACTCGATCATTTCGAGAAATTGCCAGGCAATGTCTTCAAGGTCGAGGCTGACAAGCAAATAATCGCCCTGTATTGGGGCGAGAAGGGCGAGGCCGAGGTATTGCAACAGATTGATGCCACCCTCAAGGCATTGGCCTGACACCGCAAGCAGCAAAAATCATCAGGCAATAAAAAGCCCGACAAAATCATCGGGCGGGTTGGCCAGGCAGGCCGGTAAATCGGTGTTGGCTGATCTTACGCTGGGCATTCGCCAAAAGCGTTCACAATTTTCCCCTTGGTTTCGCCAGCGTAGCTTGTTAAACACGGGCTGCAGCGAATTAGGGCGACTTTTCTAACAATTGATTCTATGAATGACCTTGCATGCTTCGGCGTGTTTAAGGTCTTCGCAGTACGGAAATGACCGGAAAGTCGCGTTTCAACCCGTTTTTCAGGCGATTGACAATTGTCGGAAATTCCGTGAAGGTGACGTACCCAAATCAAACGGGCGTATGAATTGAGCGTTTGTATTTCAGACCGCTCCTACAGAATCCCGACTATCGCGTTGGCGGGTGTGCCGGGGGAATGGGCGTAGCATTGACGATCAACGTCCCTGCCGAGCCATTCGCCTGCGTCCGACGTGTACTGTTCAGCTTCCATATCGTGGAGATCAGTTGATGATTTACGAAGGTAAAGCCATCACGGTTAAGGCTCTTGAAAGTGGCATCGTCGAACTGAAGTTCGACCTCAAGGGTGAGTCCGTCAACAAGTTCAACCGTCTAACCCTGAACGAACTGCGTCAGGCCGTAGACACTATCAAGGCAGATGCTTCGATCAAGGGCGTGATCGTCAGCAGTGGCAAGGACGTGTTCATCGTCGGCGCCGACATCACCGAATTTGTCGACAACTTCAAGCTGCCGGATGCAGAACTTGTTGCTGGCAACCTCGAAGCCAACAAGATTTTCAGCGATTTCGAAGACCTCAACGTCCCGACTGTTGTTGCCATCAACGGCATCGCGTTGGGTGGCGGTCTGGAAATGTGCCTGGCGGCGGACTACCGCGTCATGTCCACCAAGGCCAAGATCGGTCTGCCGGAAGTCAAGCTGGGCATCTACCCGGGCTTCGGCGGTACTGTGCGCCTGCCGCGCCTGATCGGTGCCGACAACGCCATCGAGTGGATTGCCGCCGGCAAGGAAAACCGTCCTGAAGACGCGCTGAAAGTCGGCGCCGTCGATGCAGTGGTTGCTCCTGAGCAGCTGCAGGACGCCGCGCTGGAATTGATCAAGCGCGCCATCTCCGGCGAGTTTGACTACAAGGCCAAGCGCCAGCCGAAGCTGGAAAAGCTCAAGCTGAACGCCATCGAACAAATGATGGCTTTCGAAACCGCCAAGGGTTTCGTGGCCGGCCAGGCTGGCCCGAACTACCCGGCGCCGGTTGAAGCGATCAAGACCATCCAGAAAGCCGCGAACTTCGGTCGCGACAAGGCGCTGGAAATTGAAGCTGCCGGTTTCGTGAAGCTGGCCAAGACCTCTGCCGCGCAGAGCTTGATCGGCTTGTTCCTGAACGATCAGGAACTGAAGAAAAAGGCCAAGGCCTACGACGAAATCGCCAAGGACGTGAAGCAGGCCGCCGTACTGGGCGCCGGCATCATGGGTGGCGGTATCGCCTATCAGTCGGCTTCCAAAGGCACGCCGATCCTGATGAAGGACATCAACGAGCACGGTATCGAGCAGGGTCTGGCCGAAGCCGCCAAGCTGCTGGTTGGCCGCGTTGATAAAGGTCGCATGACCGCCGCGAAAATGGCTGAAGTGCTCAACGGCATCCGTCCAACCCTGTCTTACGGCGACTTCGGTCACGTGGACCTGGTGGTCGAAGCGGTCGTCGAGAACCCGAAGGTCAAGCAAGCGGTACTGGCTGAAGTCGAAGACAAGGTCAAGGAGGACACCATCCTGGCGTCCAACACCTCGACCATTTCCATCACCTTGCTGGCCAAGGCCCTCAAGCGTCCGGAAAACTTCGTCGGCATGCACTTCTTCAACCCGGTGCACATGATGCCGCTGGTGGAAGTGATCCGTGGTGAGAAGTCCAGCGAGCTGGCGGTTGCCACCACCGTTGCCTACGCCAAGAAAATGGGCAAGAACCCGATCGTCGTCAACGATTGCCCGGGCTTCCTGGTCAACCGCGTCCTGTTCCCGTACTTCGGCGGTTTCGCCAAGCTGGTCAGCGCCGGTGTGGACTTCGTCCGTATCGACAAGATCATGGAAAAATTCGGCTGGCCGATGGGCCCGGCATACCTGATGGACGTGGTCGGCATCGACACCGGCCACCACGGTCGTGACGTGATGGCTGAAGGCTTCCCGGACCGCATGAAGGACGACCGTCGCTCGGCCGTCGACGTGCTCTATGAAGCCAAGCGCCTGGGCCAGAAGAACGGCAAGGGCTTCTACGCCTACGAGACCGACAAGAAGGGCAAGCAGAAGAAAGTTGCCGATCCTTCGGTGCTGGAGGTGCTCAAGCCGATCGTTTACGAGCAGCGCGAAGTCACCGACGAAGACATCATCAACTGGATGATGATCCCGCTGTGCCTGGAAACCGTGCGTTGCCTGGAAGACGGCATCGTCGAAACCGCTGCCGAAGCCGACATGGGTCTGGTCTACGGTATTGGTTTCCCTCCATTCCGTGGCGGTGCGCTGCGTTACATCGACTCGCTCGGTGTGGCAGAGTTCGTTGCCCTGGCTGACCAGTACGCTGATTTGGGCGCGCTGTACCACCCGACCGCGAAGCTGCGCGAAATGGCCAAGAACGGCCAGAGCTTCTTCGGTTAAGCGCCCCCAACTAGAGTGAGAGTGAACTTATGAGCTTGAATCCTAGAGACGTCGTGATTGTCGACTTCGGTCGTACTCCGATGGGCCGCTCCAAGGGCGGCATGCACCGCAACACCCGCGCCGAAGACATGTCGGCGCACCTGATCAGCAAACTGCTGGAACGTAACGTCAAGGTCGACCCGAACGAAGTCGAAGATGTGATCTGGGGCTGTGTGAACCAGACCCTGGAGCAGGGCTGGAACATCGCGCGCATGGCGTCGCTGATGACCCAGATCCCGCACACTTCGGCCGGCCAGACTGTCAGCCGCCTGTGTGGCTCGTCCATGAGTGCTCTGCACACTGCTGCACAAGCGATCATGACCGGCAACGGTGACGTTTTCGTGGTTGGTGGCGTCGAGCATATGGGCCACGTGAGCATGATGCACGGTGTCGATCCGAACCCGCATATGTCGCTGTACGCGGCGAAAGCCTCGGGCATGATGGGCTTGACCGCGGAAATGCTGGGCAAGATGCACGGCATCACTCGCGAGCAACAGGACGCTTTCGGCGTGCGCTCCCACCAACTCGCCCACAAGGCGACCGTGGAAGGCAAGTTCAAAGACGAAATCATCCCGATGCAGGGCTATGACGAGAACGGTTTCCTGAAAACCTTCGACTACGACGAAACCATTCGTCCGGAAACCACCCTGGAAAGCCTGGCGGCTCTCAAGCCAGCGTTCAATCCAAAGGGCGGCACCGTGACAGCCGGTACCTCGTCGCAGATCACCGATGGTGCCTCGTGCATGATCGTGATGTCGGCGCAGCGTGCACAGGACCTGGGCATTCAGCCTCTGGCGGTGATTCGCTCGATGGCGGTGGCAGGTGTGGATCCGGCAATCATGGGCTATGGTCCAGTACCGGCCACACAAAAAGCACTGAAGCGCGCGGGTCTGGGCATCTCCGACATCGACTTCTTCGAGCTCAACGAAGCTTTCGCCGCACAGGCCCTGCCAGTGCTGAAAGATCTGAAAGTGCTCGACAAGATGAACGAGAAGGTTAACCTGCACGGCGGCGCGATCGCCCTGGGTCACCCGTTCGGTTGCTCTGGTGCGCGTATCTCCGGCACTTTGCTCAATGTGATGAAGCAGAATGGCGGTACCTTCGGGGTAGCCACCATGTGCATTGGTCTCGGCCAAGGCATCTCCACCGTCTTCGAACGCGTTTAAGCGTCTCGTTGATGGAAGCCGGGGCCAAGTGCCCCGGTTTTTGTTTTTCCGGATTTATTTTTGTTTTTATTTTGAAGAAATTTCAGTGAGGGCCAAAGCATGCCGATACAACCTGGGCTCTACCAACATTACAAAGGTCCGCAGTACCGCGTATTCAGTGTTGCGCGGCATTCGGAAACCGAAGAAGAAGTGGTCTTCTATCAAGCCCTGTATGGCGATTACGGCTTTTGGGTGCGTCCCTTGAGCATGTTCCTGGAGTCCGTCGAAGTTGACGGCGAACAGGTGCCACGCTTTGCTTTGGTGCAGGCCGAAGAAAGCCTTTTCAACAAGGCATAAGCTGAGTGCGCGCAAAACCCTGCGCTTGACCTCACCTTGTTGCCACTATATATAGCGGTGCCGCGTCAGGCGCCAACCGCCTTTCACTTCTCGAATTCAGGAATTTTCTGATCCATGGGCAAATCGCTGGTCATTGTGGAATCCCCGGCTAAGGCCAAGACCATCAACAAGTATTTGGGCAACGAATACGTGGTGAAGTCGAGTATCGGCCATATCCGAGACCTGCCCACCAGCGGTTCGGCTAGCGCCAGCAAAGAGCCAGCCGCCAAGCGCGGCAAGGCTGCTGCGGGTGAAGTGCCGGCACTGTCGCCGAAAGAAAAAGCGCGCAAGCAGCTGGTCGCACGCATGGGTGTCGATCCGGACCATGGCTGGAAAGCCAAGTACGAGATCCTCCCGGGCAAGGAAAAAGTCATCGAAGAGCTGCGCCGGCTCGCCAAGGATGCTGACACCATCTATCTCGCAACCGACTTGGACCGCGAGGGGGAAGCCATTGCCTGGCACCTGCGCGAAGCCATCGGTGGTGACGACACCCGCTACAAGCGCGTGGTGTTCAACGAAATCACCAAGAAGGCGATTCAGGAAGCCTTCTCGAAACCGGGCGAGCTGGATATCGACCGCGTCAACGCCCAGCAGGCGCGTCGCTTCCTCGACCGCGTCGTGGGCTATATGGTTTCGCCGCTGCTGTGGGCCAAGATCGCTCGCGGTCTGTCCGCCGGTCGCGTGCAATCGGTTGCCGTGAAGCTGGTGGTCGAGCGTGAACGTGAAATCCGCGCGTTCATCCCTGAAGAATACTGGGAAGTTCATGCCGACCTCGGTACCGCCAAAGGCGCGACCGTGCGTTTCGACGTGGCTCGCGAAAAGGGCGAAGCCTTCAAGCCGCTCAACGAAACCCAGGCCATGGCCGCGCTGGAGAAGCTCAAGGCTTCCAGCTACAGCATCGTCAAGCGCGAAGACAAGCCGACCAGCAGCAAGCCGTCGGCGCCATTCATCACCTCCACCCTGCAGCAGGCCGCGAGTAACCGCCTGGGCTTCGGTGTGAAGAAGACCATGATGATGGCCCAGCGTTTGTACGAAGCTGGCTATATCACCTATATGCGTACCGACTCCACCAACCTTTCGGTTGATGCCGTGGCGATGGCGCGTACCTATATTGAAGGCGAGTTCGGCAAGAAGTACCTGCCGGAAACCCCGAACGTCTACAGCAGCAAGGAAGGCGCACAAGAGGCTCACGAAGCGATTCGTCCGTCCGACGCCAATACCGAGCCAAGCAAGCTGTCGGGCATGGAGCGTGACGCTGAGCGCCTCTACGAGCTCATCTGGCGCCAGTTCCTCGCTTGCCAGATGCTGCCGGCGCAATACCTGTCGACCACGGTCACTGTGGGTGCCGGCGACTTCGAGCTGCGCGCCAAGGGCCGCATCCTGAAGTTCGACGGTTACACCCGCGTCATGCCGCAAATCGCCAAGCCAGGTGATGACGACGTACTGCCGGACATGGCCCAGGGCGACGCGATGAAGCTGATCAAGCTTGATCCGACCCAGCACTTCACCAAGCCGCCGGCACGTTACTCGGAAGCCAGCCTGGTAAAAGAAATGGAAAAACGCGGCATCGGTCGTCCTTCGACCTATGCGGCGATCATTTCGACCATCCAGGACCGCGGCTATGTGGCGCTGCACAACCGTCGTTTCTACTCGGAAAAGATGGGCGACATCGTCACCGAGCGTCTGGCTGAGAGCTTCTCCAACCTGATGGACTACGGCTTCACCGCCGGCATGGAAGAGCACCTCGATGACGTGGCCCAGGGCGAACGCGACTGGAAAAACGTGCTCGACGAGTTCTACGGTGACTTCAAGAAGAAACTCGAAGTGGCCGAAAGCCCGGAACACGGCATGCGTGCCAATCAGCCTGTCATGACTGACATTCCGTGCACCACTTGCGGCCGGCCGATGCAGATTCGTACCGCATCGACTGGTGTGTTCCTCGGTTGCTCGGGCTACAGCCTGCCGCCGAAAGAGCGCTGCAAGGCCACCGTCAACCTGGTGCCGGGCGACGAGATCGCTGCGGACGACGAGGGTGAATCGGAATCGCTGGTGTTGCGTGGCAAGCATCGTTGCCCGATCTGCAGCACGGCGATGGATGCCTACCTGCTCGATGAAAAGCGCAAGCTGCACATCTGCGGTAACAACCCGGATTGCGATGGCTACGAAATCGAAGAGGGCACTTATCGCATCAAGGGCTATGAAGGTCCGAGCCTGGAGTGCGACAAGTGTGGCAGCGAGATGCAACTCAAGACCGGCCGTTTCGGCAAGTTCTTCGGTTGCACCAATGCCACCTGCAAGAACACCCGCAAACTGCTGAAGAGCGGTGACGCGGCGCCGCCGAAGATGGATCCGGTGAAGATGCCTGAGCTGAAATGCGAAAAGGTCAACGACACCTACATCCTGCGCGACGGTGCATCCGGCCTGTTCCTGGCGGCCAGCCAGTTCCCGAAAAACCGTGAGACTCGTGCTCCGCTGGTGATGGAAATCATCCCGCACAAGGATGAGATCGATCCGAAGTATCACTTCCTCTGCGAAGCGCCGAAGAAAGATCCGGATGGCCTCCCGACTGTGATTCGTTACAGTCGCAAGACCAAGGAACAGTACGTGCAGACTGAGGTTGACGGTAAGCCGACTGGCTGGAAAGCGTTCTACGATGGTGGCAAGTGGACGGTCGAAGACAAGCGTCCAGCTGCGAAAGCGTAAAGCGTCACAGCAATGAAAAGGCCGCATGAGAACCCTCGGGTTTTCATGCGGCCTTTGTTGTGCTCCTGTAAAAAAAAGGGGGGGCTTGCGGTTGGATCGGCTGATCCACGACACTGTCCAACCTGCATGAAGCAATTATTTCGTTGTGGAGGCTGCCGTCATGGCCCACGAACTGTATACCCGCACCAATCAGAAGATTTATTTCGCCGGCTTGTCGCTCGAAGCACTGGCCCGCACTGAAGAGGGGCGGGCGATGAATTCGCTGGCGCTGATCCAGGCTGGACGCGAATCCGCGCTGTTTCACCTGTACGGCGCGCTGTTGGGTCTGTGTCACGAAATCGCCGGTTTCTATCGCTTGCCTCAGGCCAATGCGCCCCGTGCGGAGTTGTTGCTGACTCGCGAGGTGCTGGAAACCATCGCCATTCCGGAAATGGCTGAGCTGGTCGAACTGGCCAATAATCCGGAAACCTGGTTGGCCAAGTTGTTGGCTGCCCATGCTGCGTTGTTTCAGCCGCCGCGCGCGCCCCACAAGCCGAAAGGGGACGTGACCCAGCCACTGATCCTGGCTGTCAATCTGGATGAAGAGGAAGCGCCGGAAGAGCTGAGTCGGGAGGAGTTGGAGAGCTGGCGTCAGAATCTGAAAGGATTGGCGATCCGCTTTCGCGAAGGCCTGAACGAGTGCTGACAGAAACAGTTTTGGGATGGCATCTGGTCAAGATCCCGAGCGAAGCCTGGCCGATGCCTATATAATCCCCGCCTTTCGTGGAGAACAGTCCTTTATGCCAACGTCCTTTCTAGAAATTGTCGAGTTACCAGACGGCCGTATCGAGCTGCGCAGGGCCGAGGACGAGGGTTCTCTGGTTACTTTGGATTTCTCCGAGGACGCCAAGGCATTCCTGCAAGGGCAGCACGTGGAAGTCGCCAAGGCGATGTTGAGCGTCGGTGTTCAGATGGCCGGTCGCCTGGTTGAAGGCGAATTCGACAAGGAAGAGGGGTCGCGGGTTCTTCATTGACCCCCGTCTGTCGCTTTTCTTGATGTCGTTACTCATCGGCTTCTCTGTCCCTGGAGAAGCCTGGCGCGGTGAAGCGCGCGTCTTGCTTGTCGGTTAACCCAGTCGAATATTCAGGCTCTGAGCGTCCCCGGTGCGGGCGGCGCTGATCAGTTGTTGCCGCGATTGGGGGCTCAACGGGTTGATCCAGCTGACCACCGTGTGGCTACGACCCAGGCGCAGGGCTTCGCAGGTCAGTTGCTGGGCGCTCTGGGTGCCCCGCGGTTGCAGCAACAGAATGCGCTCGCGGTTGAGGCCGGCATCTCGCAGCCAGGCTTGGGTCAGGCTGGCGGGCGGCGCGATCAGTGTCAGCCAGCGTGCATCCTGGTCCTGGCTCAATTCCCTGAGGATCGGTGCCAGAAGGCTCAGGCAGTTCCCGGTTGCACCACGCAGTGACAGCTCGCTGAAAACGTCAGGTTCGGCGCTCCAGGGGGACTCGACTACGTCTTTCAGAATCGGCGCCAATGGCTGTGCCATGAACGCTTCGAACAACGGCAGTTGGGTTTGCTGTGGTGATGTCTGTGGGAACTGCATGGTGCCTCCTTTAGCGGCGAATGACGCCGACACTCAAGCCTTCGATCACCAGTTCCTGGTCTTGAAGGTTCACTTCAATAGGGGCGAACTCGGGGTTCTCGGCGATCAGCCAGACTTTGCTGCCGTCACGCTTGAAGCGCTTGACGGTCACTTCGTCGCCGATTCGCGCAACCACGATCTGACCGTTACGGGCTTCGCGGGTGGTGTGAACCGCCAGCAGGTCGCCGTCGAAAATGCCAACATCCTTCATGCTCATCCCATGGACGCGCAGCAGGTAGTCGGCGCGCGGATGGAAGAAGGCGGGATTGATGTTGCAGGACTCTTCGATGTGTTGCTGCGCAAGAATCGGGGCGCCGGCTGCGACCCGGCCAATGATCGGCAGGGTGGAATCGTCGGCCTTGGCTTCGAATCCTGGGATGCGAATGCCACGGGAGGCGCCAGGCGTCATCTCGATTGCACCCTTGCGGGCCAGTGCCTTGAGGTGTTCTTCCGCCGCATTGGGCGATTTGAAACCCAGTTCCTGAGCGATTTCCGCACGGGTGGGTGGATACCCGTTGTCTTCCAGGCAGCGTTTGATGAAAGCCAGAATCTCTGCTTGTCGTGGCGTCAGCTTTAGCATATCGATCGCTCTGTTTTTTTATACAGTGACTGGGATTATATACAGTGCGGCGGTCTTGGCAATGCCCCATTTTTCAGTCGCCGCCGGACGGTCAAACAGTCAGTGGATTGAAGCTTCGCCGTTGTGTGGTTAAATGTCTGACCGACCATTCCCAAAACGAACTGCCAGACTTGACAATGCACAGGCTGAAACGTATGTTTCAAACAAGTGTTTGTCAGGCGGAGTAGCCATGGCCCAGTCGGAAACCGTTGAACGCATTCTTGATGCAGCCGAGCAGTTGTTCGCGGAAAAAGGTTTCGCCGAAACCTCGTTGCGTCTGATCACCAGCAAGGCGGGTGTCAACCTGGCGGCGGTGAACTATCACTTCGGTTCGAAGAAGGCGTTGATTCAAGCGGTTTTCTCGCGGTTCCTCGGGCCGTTCTGCATCAGCCTCGATAAAGAGCTGGAGCGGCGTCAGGCCAAGCCTGAAATCAAGCCGACGCTCGAAGAGTTGCTGGAAATCCTCGTCGAGCAGGCACTGGTGGTGCAGCCGCGCAGTGGCAACGATCTTTCTATTTTCATGCGTCTGCTGGGGCTGGCGTTCAGTCAGAGTCAGGGGCACTTGCGTCGTTATCTGGAAGACATGTACGGCAAGGTGTTCCGCCGCTACATGATGCTGGTCAACGAAGCGGCGCCGCGTATTCCGCCCATCGAACTGTTCTGGCGCGTGCACTTCATGCTGGGTGCGGCGGCGTTCAGCATGTCCGGTATCAAGGCCTTGCGCGCGATTGCCGAAACCGATTTCGGCGTGAACACCTCCATCGAGCAGGTCATGCGCCTGATGGTGCCATTCCTGGCTGCCGGCATGCGTGCCGAATCCGGCGTTACTGACACGGCCATGGCTACGGCCCAGTTGCGTCCGCGTAGCAAATCGACACCGGTTGCCGCCAAGGTTTAACCGCACACGGGTGGGCGCGGCAGCTGACATCCGCTAAGCTAGCCGCCCATGCCGACTCTCGTTCTGAACCCGTTTCCCATTGATATCGCCGACCTGCCGGGCATAGCGTCTGGCGGCGAATTCGTGTAGGCCGGGTTTTCTGTTATCAAGGAATTTTTATGACTGCTGGCTTGCAAGGCTCGTTGATGGTGGACGTCGCCGGTACCTGGCTGACGGCTGAAGATCGCCAATTGTTGCGCCAGCCCGAGGTGGGCGGCCTGATCATCTTTGCCCGCAACATCGAGCATCCGCGTCAAGTGCGCGAGCTGAGTGCGGCCATCCGCGCTATTCGTCCCGATCTGTTGCTGGCGGTGGATCAAGAGGGCGGCCGCGTGCAGCGCCTGCGCCAAGGGTTCGTGCGCTTGCCAGCCATGCGCGCCATTGCCGATAACCCGAACGCCGAATACCTGGCCGAGCAGTGCGGCTGGATCATGGCCACCGAAGTGTTGGCCGTTGGCCTGGACCTGAGCTTTGCCCCGGTGCTGGACCTGGATTACCAGCGCAGCGCCGTTGTCGGCACCCGTTCGTTCGAAGGTGATCCCGAGCGCGCTGCCTTGCTCGCGGGTGCATTCATCCGTGGCATGAACAGCGCCGGGATGGCGGCCACCGGCAAGCACTTCCCTGGTCATGGCTGGGCTGAAGCGGATTCCCACGTCGCGATCCCGAATGATGAGCGCAGTCTCGACGAGATCCGCGCCAAGGACCTGGTGCCGTTTGCCAAACTGAGCAAGCAACTGGCGGCGGTCATGCCGGCCCACGTTATTTATCCACAAGTCGATTCCCAGCCCGCAGGTTTCTCCCGCCGCTGGTTGCAGGACATCCTGCGCGGCGAGTTGCAGTTCGATGGCGTGATCTTCAGTGACGACCTGTCCATGGCGGGCGCCCACGTGGTCGGCGATGCCGCCAGCCGTATCGAAGCGGCACTGACTGCCGGTTGCGACATGGGCCTGGTGTGCAACGACCGTGCGGCCGCCGAACTGGCCCTGAGCGCTGCGCAACGCCTGAAGGTCAAGCCTTCCGAGCGCATTGCGCGGATGCGCGGCCAGTCGTTCGCCAACACCGAATACCGTCAAGACCCGCGCTGGCTGGCCGCTGTCAGCGCGCTCAAAGAAGCTCAATTGATTGATTAAGGACTGTTCGTTATGACGGTTTACGCGATTATCGGTGGCACTGGCCTGACTCAACTCGAAGGCCTGAGCATTCGCCAGTCACTGGCAGTGGACACGCCTTATGGCGCACCTTCGGCCGAGGTGCAGATCGGCGAGTATGCCGGCAAGGAAGTACTGTTCCTCGCGCGTCACGGCCATCCCCATCGTTTTCCGCCGCATCAGGTCAACTACCGCGCCAATCTCTGGGCGCTGAAGCAGGCCGGAGCCGAAGCCATTCTGGCGGTCAACGCTGTGGGTGGCATTCATGCCACCATGGGCACCGGGCATTTCTGCGTGCCGCATCAGTTGATCGACTACACCAGCGGTCGTGAGCACACCTACTTTGCCGATGACCTGGAGCACGTCACCCATATCGACTTCAGCTACCCCTACAGCGAACCGTTGCGTCAGCAACTGATTGCGGCATTGGCGGCGGAAGGCGTGGGCTACAGCAGTCATGGCGTGTATGCCTGCACTCAAGGGCCTCGCCTGGAAACGGTGGCTGAAATCGCCCGGCTGGAGCGTGACGGCTGCGACATCGTCGGCATGACCGGTATGCCGGAAGCGGCCCTGGCCCGCGAACTGGAACTGGATTACGCCTGTCTGGCGCTGGTGGTGAACCCGGCGGCGGGCAAGTCGACGGCCGTGATCACCATGGCCGAGATCGAGCAGGCCTTGCATGACGGCATGGGCAAGGTGAAATCGACGCTGGCGCGGGTGCTCAAGGGCTGAGTCCCGCTTGAAACCGAGTTGACCTCATCGCGAGCTTGCTCGCGATGGCGGTCTAAAAAACGCCGAAAGTCTCAGCGTTTTTCAAGGTTTTCCGGCAGCGGCGCAAACAACGCCTCGATATCATCGCTCTGCAGTTTCCAGTCCCCGGCCTTGCGCCCATCCAGCACGCCGGCCGCGAGGTCGGATTTTTCCTTTTGCAGGTGCTGAATCTTCTCTTCCACAGTGCCGCGCGCAATCAACTTATAGACGAACACCGGCTTCTCCTGGCCGATGCGGTACGCCCGGTCGGTCGCCTGGTTTTCCGTCGCCGGGTTCCACCATGGGTCGTAATGAATCACCGTGTCCGCTTCGGTCAGGTTCAGGCCAACGCCACCGGCCTTCAGGCTGATCAGAAAGATCTGACGCTTGCCGCTCTGGAATTCCTTCACCGGTGTGCGGCGGTCGCGGGTCTGGCCGGTCAGCAGGGCGTAGGCCACGCCGCGTTTGTTCAGTTCGTCTTCGATCAGTGACAGCATCGAGGTGAACTGCGAGAACAGCAGGATTCGCCGACCTTCCTCGAACAACTCTTCGAGCATTTCCATCAGGCTGTCGAGCTTGCCCGACGTGCTGCCACGGCTTGGCAGGGTTGCCTCGTTGACCAGGCGCAAGTCGCAGCACACCTGGCGCAGCTTGAGCAGTGCTTCGAGAATGATGATCTGGCTGCGGGCCACGCCTTTGCGGGTGATTTCGTCGCGGACCTTCTTGTCCATGGCCAGGCGCATGGTTTCGTACACATCGCGCTGGGCCTCGTTGAGTTCGACCCAGTGGATGATCTCGGTTTTCGGCGGCAACTCGGTGGCCACTTGTTCCTTGGTGCGGCGCAGCAGGAAAGGTTTGATCCGGCCGTTGAGGTGCTGAAGCCTGACCTCGCTGGTGCGTTTTTCAATCGGCACGCGGTAATCGCGGTTGAAGCTTTTGACGTCACCCAGCCAGCCGGGTAACAGGAAGTGAAACAGCGACCAGAGTTCGCCCAGATGGTTTTCCAACGGCGTGCCGCTCAGGCACAGGCGCTGCCGGGCGTTGAGCTCGCGAGCAGCCTGGGCGGCCTTGCTGGTCGGGTTCTTGATGTATTGCGCTTCGTCCAGCACCAGTATGTGCAAGGGCTGCGCCGCCAGGCGTTCGACATCCTTGGGCAGCAGCGCATAGGTGGTCAGGATCAGGTCGTAATCGGCCAGCTTGTCGAAGTGCTTTTTGCGGCTGGCACCGTATAGCGCCAGTACCTTGAGCTGCGGCGTAAAGTGCGCCGCTTCGTCGAGCCAGTTGGGGATCAGGCTGGTCGGCATCACCACCATGCACGGCCGATCGAGGCGCCCGGCGTTTTTCTCGCTCAGCACGTGGGCCAGTGTCTGCAGGGTTTTGCCCAGGCCCATGTCGTCCGCGAGAATTCCACCCACTTCCAGCTGCCGCAACGATTGCATCCAGCTCAAGCCTTCGAGCTGATACGGACGCAGCGTCGCATTCAGGCCTTCCGGGGCGGTGGCCGTGTGGTCCTTGATGTCGCGCAGGCGCTGGGCAAAGGTGCGGATCTGTTCGCCACCCTCCCAGAGCAGTGGCATGTCTTCCAGCGGGTTCAGGCGCGTGGCATCGGCCTTGCTCAGGCGCAGTGTGGTGTCGCCGGGCTCCTGCAGGTAGAACTCGCCGAGGGTGGCCAGCACCGGTTTCAAGCGACCGAAGGGCAGGGCGACTTGCAGCGGGCCGTACTCGGAGTTCGGGCGATTGGGGATGTTGACCAGGATCAGCTCGTCGTCGCGGCGTCGGGCAAGGCGTTCCGGGTTGAGGATTTCGGTGTGCGAGCGCATCAGGTTGAGCAGGATCGGTAACAGGCTCAGGCGTTCGCCGTTGACGATGATCCCCAGTTCCAGGTCGAACCAGTCGCGCTCCGGAGCCTGTTCGACCGTAGCGTACCAGTCGTCTACCGCCGTCAGGTCGAAACCGAAGTCCTCGTCGATCTGCAATTCCCAGCCCTGGGTGCGCAACTTCGGCAGTTCATTGAGGGTAAAGGTCAGCCAGGCGCTGTCATTGACCATCTCAAAAAGCTCGCCGGCGCTTTCCGGCAAGGCCTTGCTTTGCCGGGTGGCGATTTTGAAGCCGAGGATTCGCAACTGTTCCCGGTAGGACTGTTCCACGTCCGGGTGGCGTTTTATCCGCAGCGTCTGGGTTTCCTGGCGAATCAGGATGTCGGTGTTTTTCTGTCCGGAAACGTACTCGTCCAGATAACTGAAAGATAGCGCCGCACGATGCTGGATGTAACGCTGCATTCGACCGTTGCGCGGTTCGAACGCGCTGAACTCGATGCTCGCCAGCCACAGGCGCGGGACGGGCTGCACATTGTCCACCAGCACTTGCGGCGGGGCTTTCGGGCTGCGGTTTTCCAGGACGGCCTGGAGCTTTTCCAGGAGTTCGGCGTCTTTGGCTGCGGCGGGGTAGTCGAGGGTTTCCTGCACTTGCAGAAGCACCGCCGCGCAATGTTTGCAGTTGCTGTGGACCGGGCAGGAGCAGGTGGCGTCGACCATCAGCAGCGTGCCCTTGGCTGACTCGCGCAGGCGAATGGTCTGACGGTAAACGTTACCGCCAGAGCCTTCGCAGGCAGCAATGATCGTGGCGTCGCCGGCCTCGACGATCCTGACGCGATTCTCCAGCGCGTAACGGCGACCACGCTCCAGGCTCTGTTCCTTGAATCGGCTGACCCAGGATGGTGCCAGGGGTTTGCTCAGGGTCGCGGACATAGGGAATCAGTCCGGAATTTCTTCGGGAGCTGCTCGGGGTGCGGGGGCGGTCAGCGAAGTGATCTTGATCAGCAGGCCGAGGTGGCCGTTATCGAGAAAATTCAGCTGGCCGTTCTTGGTGTGGCTTTCCTGTTTCAAGCGCTCGCTGGCGGTCACCATGCCATTGGCATCGATCTGGTTGACCCAGAAATCGGCGTCGACGTCGGTAAAGCGTCCCAGTGTCATGTTCAGTGTGCCCTCGATCGGGAACTGACCATATTGTTCCTTGCCGTCGCTGATCGCCACTTTGCTGGCCGTTTCGCCGAGGGGCTGTTGCCAGGCCTTGTGCAGCAACACCGTGTAGTCGGCGCTGCTGGTGAGTTTTTCCACTTCGCCATTGAGGCTTGGCGTGCGCAGGCTGTCGGCGCTGACTGGCTGAGCGCCAGCCGCCCAGTCTTCCGGCGCGGCGCGGCTGACAATCGCCGGTACGGCGTTTTGACGGACCAGAATCATTTCGACCTGGTACAGGTCATCGGCAAATGCCGTGGATGCGACCAGCGCTGGCATCAACAGGGTCAGCAGGGTCAGTGAGCGAAACAGGCGCATGTGGCGTCCTTCAAGCAGTTTTCGGAACGAGGCGCTCGAACAGCGCCTCTACAGTATTAAAGCGCTCTTCCGGGCGCTCCATCGGAACCATGAACTTGAACATCGTGGCGCCTTCGAATTTGTAGCGTTTTGGCTGGCTCTGGATCAGTTTGATCAGGGTCAGCGGGTCGACCGGCGTCTGTGCGGCGAACTCGACGCGACCGCCCTGGGGGCCGCCATCGACTTTTTTGATGCCCAGTTGCTCGGCCTGCAATTTCAATGCTGTGATGCGGATCAGGTTCTTGGTCGGTTCCGGCAACAGGCCGAAACGGTCGATCATCTCCACCTGCAAATCCTTCAGGCCGTCCTCGTCGGTGGCCGAGGCAATGCGCTTGTAGAGAATCAGGCGGGCGTGGACATCCGGCAGGTAGTCTTCCGGGATCAACGCCGGTACCCGCAAGTTGACTTCCGGACCGCCGCCGAGCGGTTGATCGAGGTTCGGCTGCTCGCCCTTGCGGATCGACTTCACCGCGCGCTCGAGCATTTCCATGTACAGCGTAAAGCCGACGGCCTGGATCTGCCCGCTCTGGCCATCGCCGAGCAATTCGCCGGCGCCACGGATTTCCAGGTCGTTGGTGGCGAGCACGAAGCCCGCGCCGAGGTCCTGGGTGTTGGCAATCGCCTCCAGGCGCTTTTCCGCGTCCGGGGTGATTTGCTGGCGTGGCGGCGTCAGCAGGTAGGCATACGCCTGGTGGTGGCTGCGTCCGACCCGGCCGCGCAACTGGTGCAATTGTGCCAGGCCGAACTTGTCGGCACGCTCGATGATGATGGTGTTGGCGCTCGGTACGTCGATGCCGGTCTCGATGATGGTCGAGGCGATCAGCACGTTGAAGCGCTTGTGGTAGAAGTCGCTCATCACCTGTTCGAGATCGCGTTCACGCATCTGCCCGTGGCCGATACCGATCCGTGCTTCCGGCACCAGTTCGGCGAGGTCGGCGGCGCATTTCTCGATGGTCTTCACGTCGTTGTGCAGGTAATAGACCTGACCGCCACGCAGCAACTCACGCAGCAAGGCCTCTTTGACCGTGCTCTTGTTCTGTTCCATGACGAAGGTGCGGACCGACAGGCGGCGGGCCGGCGGCGTGGCGATGATCGACAGGTCGCGCATGCCCGATACCGCCATGTTCAGCGTTCGCGGAATCGGCGTGGCGGTCAGGGTCAGGATGTCGACTTCGCTGCGCAGGGCCTTGAGCTGTTCTTTCTGGCGCACGCCGAAGCGGTGTTCCTCGTCGATGATCACCAGGCCAAGGTTTTTGATCTTCACGTCGTCCTGCAGCAGCTTGTGCGTGCCGATCACGATGTCGATCTTGCCTTCGGCCAGGTCCGCGACCGCCGCATTCACTTCCTTGGCCGACTTGAAGCGGCTCATCACTTCCACGGTCACCGGCCAGTCGGCAAAGCGGTCGCGGAAGCTGTTGTAGTGCTGCTGGGCGAGCAGGGTGGTCGGCACCAGGATCGCTACCTGGCGACCACCGTGCACGGCGATGAACGCGGCGCGCATCGCCACTTCGGTCTTGCCGAAGCCGACGTCGCCGCACACCAGGCGATCCATCGGCTTAGGCGCGAGCATGTCTTCGCGCACCGCTTCGATGGTGGTTTGCTGGTCCGGGGTTTCTTCGAACGGGAAGCCGGCGCTGAAGGTGGCGTAGTCGGCTTTCGGGTCGGCGAAAGCGTAGCCTTCGCGGGCGGCGCGGCGGGCATAGATGTCGAGCAGTTCGGCGGCCACGTCACGCACCTGTTCGGCGGCTTTGCGCTTGGCTTTCTGCCAGGTCTCGGAGCCGAGGCGGTGCAGCGGGGCCAGAGCATCGTCGCTGCCGGTGTAGCGGGCGATCAGGTGCAGGTTGGCCACCGGCACATAAAGCTTGGCGCCTTCGGCGTATTCCAGGGCAAGGAATTCGGCGGTCTGGCTGTCGATTTCCAGGGTCGTCAGGCCCAGGTAGCGGCCGACGCCGTGGTCGATGTGCACCACCGGCGCACCCTCGCGCAGCTCGGTGAGGTTCTTGATCACGGCATCGTTGTTGGCGTCGGTGCGCTTTTCCCGGCGACGGCGCTGCATCACGCGCTGGCCGAACAACGGGCTTTCGGCGACGAGGGCCAGGGCCGGGTCGTCGAGCAGCAAGCCTTCGTCGAGCGGGGCGATGGTGATCGCCAGGCGTTCCTTACCGGCGACAAAGTCCGGCCAGCTGTCGACGGTTTTCGGTCGCAGTTTCAGGCGTTCCAGCAGTTCCAGCAGCACCTCGCGGCGGCCTGCGGATTCGGCGGTGAACAGCACGCGACCGGGGAACTGGTCGAGGAAGTCCGCCAGTGCCGCCAGCGGTTGGGTAGCCTTGGCTTCGATGGCCAGGTTCGGCAGCTCCCGAGCGGGGAAGCGCTCGCGACCGCTACCGCTTTCCACGTCCTGTTGACTGGCCACCACGCGCGGCCAGTTCTTCAGGCGCGCGAAGCAGTCTTCCACCGGCAGGAACAGCTCTGCAGGCGGTAATAAAGGACGGGACGGGTCGACGCGGCGTTCTTCGTAGCGATTGCGCACGTCGTTCCAGAAGTTTTCCGCGGCCTGTTCGATGCCGGGCAGCGAGAACACTTGGGTGTCCTGGGGCAGGTAATCGAAAAGCGTCGAGGTTTCTTCGAAGAACAGCGGCAGGTAGTACTCGATACCGGCCGGGGTAATCCCGCTGCTCAAATCCTGGAAAATCGGGCAGCGGCGGAAGTCGACGTCAAAACGTTCGCGGAAGCGCGCCTTGAAACGGGTGACCGCTTCTTTCTGCAGCGGGAATTCCCTGGCCGGCAACAGCTTGACCGAGTCGACTTTGTCGATCGAACGCTGGTTCTCCGGGTCGAAGGTGCGCAGGGTTTCGATTTCGTCGTCGAACAGATCGATGCGATACGGCAGCTTGCTGCCCATCGGGAACAGATCGATCAGCGAGCCGCGAACGGTGAACTCGCCGTGTTCATACACCGTATCGACGTAGCGATAACCCGTGGCTTCAAGCCGGGTGCGCATTTGCTCGACGTCGAGCTTCTGGCCGATATCCAGCACCAGGCTGCTGCCGAGCAGGAATTTGGTCGGTGCGAGGCGATGCAGGGCGGTCGTGATCGGCACCACCAGCACGCCATGGCTCAGCTCCGGCAGCCGGTACAGGCTGGCGATGCGCTGGGAAATGATGTCCTGGTGCGGCGAGAACAGGTCGTAGGGCAGGGTTTCCCAGTCGGGAAAGTGCAGTACTGGCAAATCCGGGGCGAAGAAACTCAGCTCCTGTTCCAGCCGTTCGGCACTTTGGCTGTCGGCGGTCAGCAGCAGGGTAAAGCGCTTGGCAGCGCTGGCGGCCTCGGCGATGGCCAGGCTCAGGGCGGCACCGGGCAGGTTGCCCCAGTGCTGTTTACCTGCCGCGGCAGGGAGAAGCGGTAGACGCAGAACGGGCACGGAAGGTTGAGCTCCAAGCGTTGCGACAAAGTCGGCAATTGTAGCGGTCAACGATGCCGCCTGTCAGTTGCTGACTGTGTCTAAAGCACGGGTTTGGTGAAATGTAGTGGTAAAGACAAAATTCGATGGTTTTTTGCCGGAAATCATTGAATATGTAGTGGCAAATACAACGAGTGTTACGGAGGGTTACGGATAACGAGGCGCGACCTCCAAAAAATTGACTGCGCTGCAAGCCCCGGTTTTATTGGGCTTGCGCGAGGCGTAATTTTTTTGAACGACGAATTGTTACGTAAAGCACGACGGGCGCGCATTGCTACCGCGGTCACTCGGCGGCATAATGTAGCCCCTTTTTTCTGCCCCTACATGTGGAAGGTTCCCGTGACTCAGAAGCCCGACCAGTGTCTTGGTGAATGGATCGACCGTGAAGCACTCGCTGAAGCGATGATTCCGCTTATCGGTCAGCTCTACCGCAATAACAACGTGGTGAGCTCGATCTATGGCCGCAGCCTGATCAACCGTTCAGTCATTGCGATTCTCAAAGCGCACCGCTTTGCTCGTCACCGTCAGTCCGATGAAAGCGAGCTGTCCGTCCACGAAACATTCCCGCTGATCAAGGCGATGAGCGAGCTCAAGCTCGGCGCCGCTTCGGTGGACCTGGGCAAGCTGGCGGCCAAATTCAAGGCCGAAGGCAATGGCCGTACTGCCGAGCAGTTCGTCCGTGAAGAACTGGCTGACGTGGTTGGCCAGCAAAACGCATCCGCCCGCAAAGGCACCGACGTTGTCCTCTACGGCTTCGGTCGTATCGGCCGTCTGCTGGCGCGCATCCTGATCGAGAAAACCGGTGGTGGCGACGGCCTGCGTCTGCGCGCCATCGTTGTCCGCAAGGGCGCCGAGAACGACCTGGTCAAGCGTGCCAGCCTGCTGCGCCGTGACTCGGTCCATGGCCCGTTCGATGGCACCATCACCATTGATGAAGCCAACAACACCATCACCGCCAACGGCAACCTGATCCAGGTTATCTACGCCAAGAGCCCGGCCGAAGTCGACTACACCCAGTACGGCATCGAAAACGCTCTGATCGTCGACAACACCGGTGTATGGCGTGACGCTGACGGCCTGGGCCAGCACCTGGCCTGCCCGGGCGCTGCTCGCGTGATCCTCACCGCACCTGGCAAGGGCGCGCTGAAGAACATCGTGCACGGCATCAACCATGGCGAAATCACCCCTGACGACAAGATCATCTCGGCGGCTTCCTGCACCACCAACGCCATCGTGCCGGTGCTCAAGGCAGTCAACGACAAGTACGGCATCATCAACGGCCACGTCGAAACCGTTCACTCGTTCACCAACGACCAGAACCTGATCGACAACTTCCACAAGGGCAGCCGTCGTGGCCGCGCCGCGCCGTTGAACATGGTTATCACCGAGACCGGTGCCGCCACCGCAGCCGCCAAGGCGCTGCCAGTGCTCAAGGGCAAGCTGACCGGTAATGCGATTCGCGTTCCTACGCCGAACGTGTCGATGGCTATCCTGAACCTGAACCTGGAGAAGGCCACCACTCGCGAAGAGATCAACGAGTACCTGCGCCAGATGGCCATGCACTCGGACCTGCACAAGCAGATCGACTACGTGAGCTCCCAGGAAGTGGTTTCCACCGACTTCGTTGGCTCGCGCCACGCAGGCGTAGTGGACGCTGAAGCGACCATCACCCAGGATAACCGCGTTGTTCTGTACGTCTGGTACGACAACGAGTTCGGTTACAGCTGCCAGGTGGTTCGCGTGATGGAAGACATGGCCGGTGTAAACCCGCCAGCATTCCCGCGCTAAGCCTTTAGCTGTACATGAAACGCCCCGACCTTGGTCGGGGCGTTTTTGTTTGGGCTGCTTTTGTCTGTTGAGGGTTGTGTTGTTCGGCCTGGCCTCTTCGTGGGCAAGCTCGCTCCCACAGTTCTATCGCATAATGGCTGGCCTTGGCGGCGTGTCAGGGGATGTTTCGGGGAGTTCGGGAATTGTTGATCAGGTGGCAGGGGGTAGCATTTTTGTTGCTCGGCGCACTATCAGGCTGCGGCAACAGCGACACTCTGGAAAGCTTCAGCGGCCCGACCATGGGCAGCACTTACTCGATCAAGTATGTGCGCCATGCCGGCCTTCCGGCGCCGAACGAAGTCCGCGTCCAGATTGAGCAGATCCTTGCTGAAGTCGACCGGCAAATGTCGACCTACCGCAGCGACTCGGACATCGAGCGCTTCAATGCATTACCGGCCAACCGCTGTCAGGCAATGCCGGCGTCGATCCTCGAATTGGTCCGCGTGGGCGAGCAACTGTCAGTGCAAAGCGACGGTTCCTACGATCTGACGGTGGAGCCGTTGCTCAATCTCTGGGGGTTTGGTCCGCAGGCCCGTGGGGAAAAAGTCCCGACCGCCGAAGCGCTCGCCGAAGCCCGCAAGCGCGTCGGCCATGAACACTTGCGCATCGAGGGCGACCGGTTGTGCAAGGACGCCGCCGTCGAGGTCGACTTCAACAGCATCGCCGCCGGTTATGCGGTGGACACGATTGCCGCAAGACTCGAGGCGATGGGCATCCACGACTACCTCGCCGAGGCCACGGGCGAGCTCAAGGCGGCAGGCAAGAAGGCTGACGGCTCGCCATGGCGCATTGCCCTGGAAGAGCCGCGGGATGACCGGCAGGTGGCCGAGCGGGTCATTGTCGTCGACGGCTATGGCCTGTCCACTTCCGGCGACTACCGGAATTATTTCGAGCAGGACGGCCAGCGTTTTTCCCACACCTTCGATGCCCGCACCGGTGCGCCCGTCTCACATAACCTGGCATCGGTCACGGTGATTCATCCTTCCGCGTTGATGGCCGATGGCTTATCGACGCTGCTGCTGATTCTCGGCCCGGAGCGCGGTTGGGACTACGCAGAAAAACACGATATCGGCGCATTTTTTGTGATTCGTGCCGATACAGGATTCGTCACACGCAGCAGTCACGCTTTTGAACGCCTCAGTGGCAAAAAAACCGAATGATTTCGGCGATTTGAGCATTGAAAACTGGTGTTGTAGCGCAGGCAAAAGTAGCCTACGACGCGACCAAGGGTTAATGTGCGCGGCGTTGACGCTTCTATAGACTGTGTCCGGGTTCTGCACTGGCCCCAAATTGTTCCTTCATGCCACGCATTGGCGTGATTTAGCCGCAGGTGCCGAGGGTGCCGCGGCCTGTTCTGAGGAGTACGCATGGCTGTCTACAACTACGACGTGGTGGTGTTGGGTTCCGGCCCGGCGGGGGAAGGCGCGGCAATGAACGCCGCCAAGGCAGGGCGCAAGGTGGCGATGGTCGATAGCCGTCGTCAGGTCGGCGGCAACTGCACTCACTTGGGCACCATCCCGTCCAAGGCACTGCGTCACTCGGTGCGGCAGATCATGCAGTTCAACACCAACCCGATGTTCCGGGCCATTGGTGAGCCGCGCTGGTTCTCTTTCCCGGACGTGTTGAAAAGCGCCGAGAAAGTCATCGCCAAACAAGTCGCTTCGCGTACCGGTTACTACGCCCGTAACCGCGTCGACGTGTTCTTCGGCACCGGCAGCTTTGCCGACGAGCAAACCATCGAAGTGGTCTGCGCCAACGGCGTGGTCGAGAAACTGGTGGCCAAGCACATCATCATCGCCACCGGTTCGCGTCCATATCGCCCGGCGGACATCGATTTCCATCACCCGCGTATCTACGATAGCGACACCATCCTCAGCCTCGGCCACACCCCGCGTAAACTCATCGTTTACGGCGCCGGCGTGATCGGTTGCGAATACGCCTCGATCTTCAGCGGTCTGGGTGTATTGGTTGAATTGGTGGATAACCGTGGCCAGTTGCTGAGCTTCCTCGACTCGGAAATCTCCCAGGCGTTGAGCTATCACTTCAGCAACAACAACATCACGGTTCGCCATAACGAAGACTACGACCGCGTCGAAGGCGTGGACAATGGCGTGATCCTGCACCTCAAGTCCGGCAAGAAGATCAAGGCCGACGCCTTGCTCTGGTGCAACGGCCGTACCGGCAACACCGATCAGCTGGGTCTGGAGAATATCGGCGTGAAGGTCAACAGCCGTGGCCAGATCGAAGTCGACGAGGCGTACCGCACCTGCGTGCCGAACATCTACGGCGCCGGTGACGTGATCGGCTGGCCGAGCCTGGCCAGTGCTGCCCACGACCAGGGCCGTTCGGCTGCTGGCAGCATCGTCGATAACGGTAGCTGGCGCTTTGTGAATGACGTGCCGACCGGCATCTACACCATTCCGGAGATCAGCTCGATCGGCAAGAACGAGCAGGAACTGACCCAGGCCAAAGTGCCGTACGAAGTGGGCAAGGCCTTCTTCAAGAGCATGGCGCGGGCGCAGATCGCCGGCGAGCCGCAAGGCATGCTGAAGATCCTGTTCCACCGTGAAACCCTGGAAGTACTGGGCGTTCACTGCTTCGGCTATCAGGCGTCGGAGATCGTGCACATCGGTCAGGCAATCATGAGCCAGCCGGGCGAACAGAACACGTTGAAGTACTTCGTCAACACCACGTTCAACTACCCGACCATGGCCGAAGCCTATCGGGTAGCCGCGTACGACGGCCTCAACCGGCTTTTTTGACGGGCTCCGGCCGGTGGCCTGAGCCGGCCGGGGAGACCGATTTCAGCAATTCTCGAGCGTGGCGGTGGCCAAACCGGGAAAGTCTGTAATCAGGCTGTCAACGCCGAAGTCGGCGAGTCTGCGCATCAGCGCGGGCTCGTTGACGGTCCACACCGACACATGCAGCCCCTGACGCTGCGCCCGTTGCAGGCGTTCCGGCGTGCACAGGGTCCAGTTCAGCGCCAGAATCTCACAGCCATAGCTGGCCGCGACCTTCAGCGGGTCGAGCCAGGCGTACTCGGCCACCATCCCGCGGGACACGTCCGGCACCAACTCCAACGCAGCCTTGAGCACTTCACGGGAACTCGAGGTGATGGTCACCTTGTCCATCAGGCCATGACGCTGCACCATTTCGCGAATCGCCAGTACGGTGGTCGCGGCCCGCATCCTTGATGCGCTTTTGACTTCCAGCTGCCAGTGATCGAAGTCGCATTTCTCGAACAGTTCTTCCAGCGTCGGAATCGGGCACGGCTTGATCCAGCCCGGGCCACCCTGGCGTGCGTCATACGTCACAAGCTCGGCCGCCGTGTGTTCGACGACCTTGCCGCGACGGTCGGTGGTGCGCTTGAGGGTCGGGTCGTGGATGACCATCAACTCGCCGTCTATGGACAGGTGCAGGTCCAGTTCGCAGCGACGCACGCCGTGCTTGAGACATTCCTGAAAGCTGGTCAGGGTGTTTTCCGGTGCTTCGCCCTTGGCGCCGCGATGGCCGTAGATGAGGGTCACGGTTCTTCCTTAATTTAATTGCCTGATTCAAGTTGGTCGCGGGCCAGGCGTCGTTCCTGGGCCTGCTTTTGCAAGATGTGGCGGGCCAGCAGTTGGCGCTGGGCGTCGGTCAGGTGTTCGAACTCGGTGCCGACGTCATAGCCATCGCCCTTGCGGTCGCAATGGGTGACGCGGGCGCGCAGCAGCAGGCCCAGGGCTTGCGGCATCAGCACCAGCTTGACCGACAGGCGTGCGCCGGCGGCAAGGGGCGAAGGATGCTGAAAGTCGATGCCGCCTTCGGAGATGATCACCGGCTGCGGTTCGCCGATCTGCCCGAGCACGGTGATGGCGATCACCTGGCTCAGCAAATCGATGCGTTTGTTCTGGGATTTGAGGAAGGCGGCGGTCGTGCGGTCGCGTTCGCTGATCTGGCGCAACAGGTGTTGCGACTCGAATTCGCTCAGGTGCAGTTCGCTGAGCAAGTTGAAGAGTGGGGAAGCATCCTGCAACACTTCATGGCCTGCGGCTTCAGTAGCGGACAGGGGCCGAATTTCCAGTGCGATCGTATCCTCGATACGGTAGTATTCGCGGCGATCTTCTTCATCTAATGTCGACATGGCGAACCCATGGTAGCGGCGGTGGTCTGAGTGTAAAGCTGGTTATCGACCCCCGCCACAAGGACGTTCCTTTTCCCTCCGAACAAGCCCCGACATGTTCAGACCTCTCTTCGTATTTATCGGCACGCGTTACACCCGTGCAAAGCGTCGCAATCATTTTGTGTCATTCATTTCCCTGACTTCGATGATCGGGCTCGCCCTTGGCGTGGTCGTGATGATCGTGGTGCTGTCGGTGATGAACGGCTTCGATCATGAGATGCGCACCCGCGTGCTGGGCATGGTGCCCCACGCGACCATCGAGTCCGGCGAGCCGATCAGCGATTGGCAAAGCCTGGCCGCGAAGGTCAAGCAGAACCCGCAGGTGACGGCCGTGGCTCCGTTTACGCAAATGCAGGGTTTGCTGACCAACAACGGCAAGGTCTCGAAAGTCCTGCTCAATGCCATCGACCCGGTGCAAGAGCGTCAGGTGTCGATCATCGATCACTTCATGACCCAGGGAAAACTCGACGACCTGGTGCCGGGTGAGTTCGGCATCGTCATCGGCGACAAGGCCGCGACCAAGCTCGGTGCAGCCATCGGTGACAAGCTGACCTTCGTCGCGCCGGAAGTCACCGTGACCCCGGCCGGGATGTTCCCGCGCATGAAGCGCTTTACCGTGGTCGGCATCTTCCATGTCGGCGCCGGTGAGCTCGATGGCTATCTTGGCGTCACCAACCTGCAGGATCTGGCCCGGCTGCACCGCTGGAAACCGGATCAGGTCCAGGGCCTGCGCCTGAAGTTCGACGATCTGTTCCAGGCACCGCGCACCGCGTGGAGCATCGCCCGCGATCTCGGCGAAGACCGCTTCTACGCCCGCGACTGGACCCGCACCCACGGCAACCTGTACCAGGCGATCCGCATGGAAAAAGCCATGATCGGCCTGTTGCTGCTGCTGATCGTTGCCGTTGCTGCCTTCAACATCATTTCTACGCTGGTGATGGTAGTGAACGACAAGAAGGGCGACATCGCGATCCTGCGCACATTGGGCGCCACGCCGGGCACGATCATGCGCACGTTCATGGTGCAAGGCACCGTGATTGGCGTGGTCGGCACGGCCATTGGCGCCGTGGTCGGGATCTTCGCCGCGCTGAACGTCAGCGCCGCGATCTCGGCCCTCGAAGGCCTGATTGGGCACAAGTTCCTCAACGCCGACGTGTACTTCATCGATTACCTGCCGTCGCAGGTGCAGAGCCAGGACGTGGTGATGGTCTGTTCTGCGGCGTTGGTCCTGAGTTTCCTCGCCACCCTGTATCCAGCCTGGCGTGCCGCGCGCACCCAGCCTGCGGAGGCGCTACGTTATGAGTGAGTCGGGCATGAGTGATAAAGCAATCTTGAGCTGCCGCAGCCTGGGCAAGTCCTACGAGGAAGGCCCGGAATCGGTGGAAGTGTTGGCCGGCCTGCAACTGGAGTTGCACCCTGGAGAGCGTGTAGCGATTGTCGGCAAGTCGGGCTCGGGCAAAAGTACCTTGCTCAACCTGCTGGGCGGCCTCGATACACCGACCAAGGGCAGCGTCTGGCTCGACGGTGAAGAGCTGTCGGCGCTGAGCGAGAAGAAACGCGGCCTGCTGCGTAATCGCGCCCTCGGCTTCGTGTACCAGTTCCACCACTTGCTGCCGGAATTCACCGCCCTGGAAAACGTCTGCATGCCGCTGCTGATCGGCAAGACCGCGATCCCCGAAGCGCGCCAGCGTGCCACGGCGTTGCTGGAGCGGGTAGGGCTGGGCCATCGCCTGGAGCACAAGCCGGCCGAACTGTCCGGTGGTGAGCGTCAGCGCGTGGCCATCGCCCGCGCTCTGGTGAACAATCCTGGCCTGGTGATGCTCGACGAGCCGACCGGCAACCTCGATTCCCACACCGCCCAGGGGATCCAGGACTTGATGCTGGAGCTCAGCACCTCGATGCGCACGGCGTTCCTGGTGGTGACCCACGACATGAACCTGGCCCGCCAGATGGATCGCGTCCTGCATTTGCAGGAAGGTTGCCTCACTCCTATCTGATTGGCTGAAACCCGATGCCTGAAAAGGCGTCGGGTCTTTTATTTCCATACGGTGCCCCAGCGAATGTTCAGACCGTTATCGATCTTTATCGGCACGCGCTATACCCGCGCCAAGCGCCGCAATCGCTTTGTTTCCTTCATCTCGATGACCTCGATGATCGGTCTCGCCCTCGGCGTACTGGCGATGATCGTGGTGCTGTCGGTGATGAACGGCTTCCAGCGCGAAATGAGCTCGCGCATCCTCGGCATGGTGCCCCACGCCACCATCGTCGGCGTCAATCCGATTGATGACTGGAAGCCCGTGGCAGCGGCCGCGATGAAAAACCCGGAAGTGACGGCGGCGGTGCCGTTCACCGAGATGGAGGGCATGCTGTCCTACAAGGGCACGATGCAGCCGATCCAGGTCAGTGGTGTCGACCCGGCGCTTGAAGGCCAGGTGTCGATCGTCGCCAAGCACATCGTTCAGGGGAGCCTCGAAGCCCTGAAACCGGGCGAGTTCGGCGTGGTGATTGGTGAGATCACGGCGCGCCGCTTCCGCTTGAACGTCGGTGACAAGATCACCCTGATCGTGCCGGAAGTCAGCAATGCGCCGGGCGGCATCACCCCGCGCATGCAGCGACTGAATGTGGTCGGCGTGTTCAAGGTGGGCGCCGAACTGGATGGCACCATGGCGCTGATCCACATGGCCGATGCCGCGCAAATGCAGCACTGGGAGCCGAATCAGGTGCAGAGCGTGCGCCTGGCGGTGAAGGATCTGTATGCCGCGCCGCAAGTGTCGAGCGACATCGCCACGGGGCTGGGCGACGCCTACAAGGCTGACGACTGGACCCACACCCAGGGCAGCCTGTTCAGCGCGATGAAGATGGAAAAAACCATGATCGGCCTGCTATTGCTGATGATCGTCGCGGTGGCGGCGTTCAACATCATCGCGACCCTGATCATGGTGGTGAACGACAAGGGCGCGGATATCGCGATCCTGCGCACCATCGGCGCCACGCCACGGCAGATCATGGCGATCTTCGTGGTGCAGGGCACGGTGATCGGCATCGTCGGCACCCTGATTGGCGGTGTGTTGGGCGTGATTGCCGCGCTGAACGTCAGCCAGATCGTGGGCTGGATCGAGCGGGTCAGCGGTCAGCACATCTTCAGTTCCGATGTGTATTTCGTCAGCAACCTGCCGTCCGAGTTGCAAGGCGCGGATGTGGCGTTGATCTGCACGGCGGGGTTTGTCATGAGCTTTCTGGCCACGGTTTACCCGGCTTGGCGGGCGGCGAAGATCGAGCCGGCTCATGCGCTGAGATATTCGTAACCCGTAACCCGTAACATCGCCATCGCGAGCAAGCTCGCTCCCACAGTTGACCGAGTTGATTCCGATCTAATGTGGGAGCGAGCTTGCTCGCGATGAGGCCGCAACTGCTGGCCTCAATCCCCCCTTGGCAACTCGATCACAAACCGCGTCCACCCATTCTCCGATTCGCAACGAATCTGCCCGCCATGGGCGCGGATGATCGACTGGGTGATCGCCAGTCCCAGTCCCGCATGTTCGCTACTGCCTTCACGACGCGCAGGATCGGCCCGGTAAAAGCGGTCAAACAGGCGCGGCAATAGATCTTCGGAAATCTGTTGGCCCGTATTTTCAACGGTCAGGTGCAATTCTTTTGGCTGATCGACGATTCGCACCCGAACCTCGCCATCGGCCGGCGTAAAGCGCAGTGCGTTGTCCAGCAGGTTCGACAGCGCTCGCCGCAACATGCTGCGGTCACCTTCGATGCGGGCATTGCCGTCACGACTCAGTTTTACCTGCGCGTCTTCGGCCAATGGCGCAAAGAACTCCAGCAGCAGATCCGCTTCCTCCGCCAGTTCCAGTGGCTCGCATTTGGGCATTAACAAGCCGTGATCGGCTTTCGCCAGATAGAGCATGTCATTGACCAATTGCGCCATCCATTGCAGCTCTTCGAGGTTGCTGTGCAGGGCTTCGCGGTAGTCCTCGATGGGGCGAGGGCGGGTGAGGGTGACCTGGGTGTGGGTCAGCAGGTTCGACAGTGGCGTGCGCAGTTCATGGGCGATGTCGGCGGAGAATGCGGACAGGCGCTGAAAAGAGTCGTCGAGGCGTCCGAGCATGGCGTTGAAGTTGTGGGCCATTTCCGCCAGCTCCGGCGGCATGTTTTCTTCAGGCAGCCGCGAGTTCAGCGATTGCGCGGAAACACCACTGGCCACCGCGCTTATCCGCCGCAACGGGCGCAAGCTGCTGCGTGCCGCCCAGGCGCCCAGCAGTGCGGTGGCCAGGGCTGACAGGCCGACGGTCAGCCAGATCAAATGCTGCATGCGTTGCAGGAAGTGCTGGTGGTGGGTGATGTCCAACAGCAGGGTCAGTTGCGGTGACTCGGGTTTGTCCGCGAAAAGCGGCGCATTCAGCACCCGGTAATCCATGCCTTCATGGCTCACCGTCGATAACCCGGGCTGGCGCGGCAACGCCTGGGGAAGGTTGGTCGAACTGTCATACCAGCGCTGGCCGTCGCTGCCGGTGATTCGCAGGGACAGGTCAGCCTGCCGGCTCAATTCCTCGGCCAGCTTCACTTCGCTGTCACTCGACTGAAGGTCGTGCAGGGCCCGACGCAAGCCAATCAACTTGCCGTCCAGCAGTTGCTGGTCGAGTTCAACGAAGTGCGCCTCACTGGCGCGGCTGAACAGCACCCCGGCGAACAACGACACCACGGCGGTGCACGCCGCAAACAGCAGCGCCAGGCGGCTGCTCAAGGACAGCCGGCGCATCAGGCGGGGCGCTCTTCAAGGACGTAGCCCATGCCGCGCACGGTATGGATCAGCTTGTTGGGGAATTCATCGTCGATCTTCAGGCGCAGACGACGGATCGCCACCTCGATGACATTGGTGTCGCTGTCGAAATTCATGTCCCAGACCTGGGACGCAATCAGCGACTTGGGCAAGACTTCTCCCTGACGACGCAGGAGCATTTCCAGCAGGGCGAACTCCTTGGCGGTCAGGTCGATACGCTGGCCGCTGCGTTCGACCCGGCGCCGGATCAGATCCAGGCGCAAATCGGCCAGTTGCAGGCTGGTCTCCTGAGGCGTGGCGCTGCCGCGACGCAACAGGCTGCGGACCCGGGCCAGCAGTTCGGAGAAGGCAAACGGCTTGACCAGATAGTCATCGGCGCCCAGTTCGAGGCCGTGAACCCTGTCCTCCACGGCGTCACGGGCGGTCAGGAAAAGTACCGGCGTGTCCAGGCCGGCGCTGCGCACCGCTTGCAGAATCTGCCAGCCATCACGACCCGGCAGCATCACATCGAGAATCAGCAGGGCATATTCGCCGCTGAGGGCCAATTGCTGGCCGGTGGTGCCGTCGGCCACCAGTTCCGTGTTGAACCCGGCCTCGGCCAGGCCCTGGCGCAGGTAATGGCCGGTTTTCGGTTGGTCTTCGACGATCAGCAGTTTCATGGGCGACTCTTGGCAATTGGAACGAACGCTTTATACCGTGGGAAGCATTGGCACAGGGCAACCTGACAAAGTTGTAATCTGGCTGTCAGGTTACGGGCAGTGGCAGCAGTTTAGAGTTTTGCCCATGCTGAGCCTTATCTTGTTGGAGTATGACGATGTTTTTACGTAAATCCGTGGCGCAAATCCTGTGTTTGCTGGCGCTGAGTTCGCCGGTGTGGGCCGACGCCGGGCATACCTATGATTTCGGTCAACCGGCCCCGGCGGCCAAGGCGACCCGCAGCATTGAGGTGGTGATGGGTGACATGTCCTTCACGCCGCAGGCCATCGACATCAAGGCCGGGGAAACCGTGCGCTTTGTGTTGGTCAATAAAGGCCAGTTGTTGCATGAATTCAACCTGGGGGATGCGGCGATGCACGCCAAACACCAGCAGGAAATGTTGCAGATGCAACAGAGCGGCATGCTGATGCCCACCGGCATGAAGGCAATGGATCACGGCAACATGGCCGGCATGGATCACAGCAAAATGGACCACGGCATGAAGCATGACGACCCCAACAGCGTGCTGGTGGAGCCGGGCAAGACCGTCGAGCTGACCTGGACCTTCAGCAAGGCCACCAGCCTTGAGTTTGCCTGCAATATCCCCGGTCATTACCAGGCCGGCATGGTCGGCAAACTGACTGTCAGTCAGTAAGCACTCAAAGGCGGGAGCAAAGGCTGATAGAATCCGCTGATTCTTCAGTCAGGTTTCCGCCATGCATCCCGCAGCCGAACATTCGCCGCTGGGCAAGTCCAGCGAATACATCGCCACCTACACGCCGTCCTTGCTGTTCCCGATCCCGCGCACCGCGAAGTGGGCGGAACTGGGCCTGACGGCGCAAACCCTGCCGTACAAAGGCGTGGACTTCTGGAACTGCTTCGAGCTGTCCTGGCTGCTGCCGTCGGGCAAGCCGGTGGTGGCGATCGGCGAATTCAGCATTCCGGCGGATTCGCCGAACATCATCGAGTCGAAGTCGTTCAAGCTGTACCTCAACTCCCTGAACCAGACGCCGTTTGCCGATACCGCGAGCCTTGAGGCGACGCTGGTCAAGGACTTGTCGGCGGCTGCCGGCAAGCCGGTGGGTGTGCGCATTCGCAGCCTCAAGGATGTCGAGAGCGAAGGCATCGTGGCCTTGCCGGGCGTGTGCATCGATGAGCTGGATATCAGCGTCAGCAACTACGAGCATCCACGGCCGGAACTGCTGCGTTGCGATGATTCGCGCATTGTCGAGGAGAGCGTGCACAGCCATTTGCTCAAGTCCAACTGCCCGGTCACCAGCCAGCCGGACTGGGGCAGCGTGGCGGTGGAGTACCGTGGCGCGGCGCTGGATCACGCGAGCCTGCTCGAGTACATCGTCAGCTTCCGTCAGCACTCGGACTTCCATGAGCAGTGTGTAGAGCGGATTTTCCTTGACCTGCAGCGGTTGCTGAAGCCGGAGAAACTGACGGTGTATGCGCGTTATGTGCGTCGTGGCGGGCTGGATATCAACCCGTACCGCAGCACTGAAGAGGTGCAGCTGCCGAACCATCGCCTGGTCCGTCAATAAAGATCCAATGATGTAGGAGCGAGCTTGCTCGCTCCTACAAAGGCATTGTTGGGTTCAGATCCCCATGTTGGCCAAGGCCTGCCCGATGTTGCGCAGGGTGCCGGCAAGGGTAGGGTGTTCGAGTTCGAAGCGTTCCACGGCCAGGTTGACGCCATCGGCGAGGCTGGAATCCTGGGTTTTGGTTTCGAGCTCAAGCTTCAACTCGATCTGTTGCATCAGTTCGTGCAGCTCGGCGCGTTCGGCTTCAGACAATGGAGGATTCTGTTCCAATTGCTCGCGCAGGGCATTGAGCTGTTCTTGCAGTTCGCGGGCAGGCATGGCGTTCTTCCTTCTTTAATCGATAGGCACTGGCATAGACCATGGCGGCAGGCCAAAGGTCGATGGCTGACCTTTAGATTAATCCACTCGCGCCCAACGTGCATGATCTCGATCAGGGCTTTTCGCCCTTGAGCCGACGCAAGCTGATATCCGCCAGGCAGGTGTCGAGTTCACCGAGGTGATCGATCACCGAATGCACACCCAGGCCGAACAGTTGCATCGTCGCCTTACCGCGTTTGATGTCGCGCTCTTGCGGGGTCAGGGCTTGCCATTGCTTGGGCGCCAAGCCGCACAGCGAGCCGCAGGATGCCAGGCCGATGGTCCACAACCCGGCATTGAGCCCAGCCTGCAGCAAGCGGGGTTCGCCGCTCACCAGCACGCAGCCGTCGAGTCGCTCGACGTTCAGGGTCATCAAGGCTTGCCAGCAGGCATTCGGGGCGGGCCATGGGATGTTTGTTGCTGGATGTTGCGAAGGTTTGATCCATTCCGGCAATGCCGCGGCCAGGGACTGGCTGAGGGCAGGGGGCAGTTCATCGAGCCAGGCGCAGGGGATTTTCTGGTGCTGCAAGCTGCGCAGGCTATCCAGTGCGCCGGGTGTGGCCTCGGCGTGTTCGGCCGAGTGGCTACCGTGCCGGTGCGTGTGCGCGCCGAAATCCACCAGGCAGCCACTGAGGCCGAACAGTACGGCGGTCAGGCTGGGTGCGGTTTGGGGCAAGGCTTCGGCGAGCGGCATGTAGACGTCCCTGAAATAACCTGAAGGCTAGCGGGCGACGGTGACAGTTGAATGACATGGATGTGAATCGCTCACATTTGGCACCATTCCTTCGGTGTGGATTTCGTGCAAAGTGCCTTAAACGGCGTTTACGTCTTATACTTGCCAACTTATTGCCCGGGCCAGGCGCCCGAGCCAGTACAAACCAAGGAGTTTTTTTCTATGCGCTGGAGCAATCATCTAGCCAGGATTTGTGTATGCGCCAGTGCGATGCTGGTTCCGTTCGTTGCCCAGGCAGCCACGGAAGATGATCCTTGGGAAAGCGTCAACCGTCCGATTTACAAGTTCAACGACGTGATCGACACCTACGCGCTCAAACCCTTGGCCCAGGGCTACCAGTACGTGACGCCGCAGTTTGTCGAAGACGGTGTTCACAACTTCTTCCGCAACATCGGCGATGTGCGCAACCTGGCCAACGATATCCTGCAGGCCAAGCCTCGCGCCGCAGGCGTTGACACCGCACGAATCATTTTCAACACCACCTTCGGCTTGCTGGGCGTCATCGATGTCGGCACCAAAATGGGCCTGCAGCGCAATGACGAAGACTTCGGCCAGACGCTGGGTTACTGGGGGGTCGGCAGCGGCCCTTACGTGATGCTGCCATTCCTGGGGCCAAGCACCTTGCGTGATGCGCCGTCCAAGTACGTCGACAGCTACACCGGCGCTTATCGTTACGTAAACGACATTCCGGTGCGTAACTCGTTCTTCGCGCTGGACGTCGTCGATACCCGTGCCAACCTGTTGTCGAGCGAGAAGCTGATCACCGGCGACAAGTACACCTTCATCCGTAATGCGTACTTGCAGAACCGTGAATTCAAGGTGAAAGACGGTCAGGTCGAAGACGATTTCTGATCTTGACCGGTAAACTGAAAAAGGCGGCCATCAAGGGTAATGCCGATCAGTTAAGCCTCATTGCTTGACCTTTGGCCGCAAGAAATCAAAATCCGATGCCTGAATAGGCATCGGATTTTTTTATGCGTCTGGCTCGGGCACTGGAACTGACCCACAACTTCGTCTCGACTCCCAATTCCCTCGAGGGATTGGACTCGTTGCTTGATCCATCGCTGGTCGAACAGGCCTTGGAACAAGCCGGTG